>DPMO01000283.1 GCA_003541445.1 Clostridiales bacterium
CGCGGGCGGCTCCCGCGGCGCGGGGACCCTGCGTCTCTTGGAGGTCGGGGCGGGGCCGCAGGAGGCCCTCGTGGAGGTCCTGCGTTGGGCGGCCGAGCGCGCGGCCGCTTCGGGACTCGCGCGGGTGGAGTTCACCGGTCCGCCGGACCACCCGTTCTCCAGGCTGGCCCGGCTCAGGGCCTCGGCCTGTGTGACGGTGGGACCCGGGTACGACGGCGGTGTCTCGGTGACGAACCGCGGCCTCTTGCTCGCCGACATCGCCGGGGCGCTCGCCGCGCGGGCGGAGGCGGCCGGCGTGGAAGCCGGGACACAGGTGGTCCTTGACGTGGGACCGAAGAGGATGAGCCTGACCTTCGCGGGGGGACGGGTGAGGCTCGTCGGCGGCCGGGCCGGGTCGGAGGCGGGGGTCCCGGTCACACGGCTGTCGCCTCAGGCCTTCACCCTCATGGTCACGGGCTGGGCCGGCGGGACGGAGGTGGGGATGCTTCCCGGGACGACGGTGGCCGCTGAGCACCGGCAGGCCCTGTCGGCGCTGTTCCCGGTGTCCTATCCGCACTGGGTCCCCGCGCCGTACTGGTAGAGCGTCCCCGCGCCCTGCCGCCGGAGCGGGACGGCGGCCGACGCTTCAGGCAGCCGCGCCGCAGCCGCACGGGGTGTGGTATGATACGCGGAGAATGCCAGACCTTGGTTCGCGGGGTGAGGGGAGCTTGGCTGACCGGAGCCGTGACTGGATGAGGCAGGCGGAAGCCGACCTCCGGCACGCCCGGAACTCACGGTCCCTGGGAGACTTCGAGTGGGCCTGCTTCGCCGCCCACCAGGCGGCCGAGAAGGCGGTCAAGGCCTGTTTTCAGAAGCTCCACGCCGAAGTGTGGGGGCACGTGGTGAGCCTCATGCTCTCACGGCTCTCAGAGAGGGTCGCCGTGCCGCAAGCCGTCGTCGAGCGGGCCAAAATCCTTGACAAGCATTATATTCCAGCACGCTATCCCAACGGCTTTGAAGAAGGGGCGCCGACTGACCTTTACACGTCGGAAGAAGCCGAAAACGCCATCACTATAGCCGGTGAGGTCATTGAGTTCTGTAAGAGTGTTCTGGCCGGATGAGCCATCGCTGGAGGCCTCTATCAGAGAGTATTCTTCCCGCCTTCTCGCCAGGGAGGAGGTCGTGGGCGTCTATCTGTGCGGCTCGCGGGCCAAGGAGACCCACACCGTGACGAGCGATGTCGACCTCCTGGTTCTCATCAGGGGCGGGACGGAACCGGCTTTGTTGAGGCCGCACGACAGGATACCGGCCTACCTGCCTGACAGCTTCCCCGTAGGACTCGACCTCTTCGTTTACACGGAGGAGGAGGCACGGTCTTCGCCCTTCGTGAGACGCCTCATGGAGGAAGCCGTGCCTCTTCTCGAAGAAGAGGGGGCTCCAGGGGTGTGAAAGGCGGGAGGCCTGTGGTAATATAACGGTGCGTGCGCCTATAGCTCAGTGGATAGAGCACCGGCCTCCGGAGCCGGGAGCGCAGGTTCGAGTCCTGCTAGGCGCACCATTTTTATTTCATGACGAGCCGTTGGTGTCTTTTGCGCCTCTCCCGCGTATGTGCCGACGGGACGCGGACGCCTCTCACTCCCGTCGGAGGCAGGTGGGTGCGTCGTCTCTGCCGTAATGTCTTCCGTACCCGTACTGTCTGGAGGCTTGCAGGTGCCGCGGACGCTCCAGTACAGACAGGTCGACGTGTTCACCGATAGGCCGCTTTCCGGCAACGCTTTGGCGGTCTTCCTTGACGGACGCGGGCTCGAGCCTCGGGTCATGCAGGCCATTGCCCGGGAGCTCAACCTCCCCGAGACGGCCTTCCTCCTGCCTCCGTCGGTGGATGACGCCACGTACTGCATCCGCACCTTCACTCCTTGCGAGGAGACCTTCTCGGCGGCCCAAGCCTACCACGGGACGGCCTTCGTCCTGGCCGAGGAAGCCCTCATTCCGCTGAGCGAGCCTCTGACCACCGTATGGCAACAGACCCAGATCGGCGTGGTCTCGCCCGTGGAGGTCGAGGTCGCGGGGGGGCGGCCGGTCAAGGTGTCGGTCACGGCGGACGTCCCCGTCTTCGGGCGGGTCTTCGGCCGGCCGGGCTCCCCCGTCCTGGCGGCCTTGGCCCTCGCCCTGGGCGTCGACCCGGACGACCTCACCTCCCGGGGCCTGTTCCCTCAAATCGTGTCGACAAGAGACCCCTATCTCATCGTCTGTCTCGAGAATCTCGACCGCCTGTCAGGAGTCGAGCCCGACTTCTCGGCCCTCCGCCGCATAGGAGAGCAGCTCGACGTCACCGGGTTCTCGGTCTTCGCCCCTCACGCGAGGGACCTCAGGGCACAGGTGCACGTCAGGTTCTTCTCCTGCTCGAACGGTGGCGTGGAGGAGCCGGCGTCCGCCGGCGCCGCCGCCGCTCTGGGGGCTTATCTCGCCAACAGGCGGGTCATCCGCCCGGACACCGCGGGTCCGGCCCGTTTCACCATCGAGCAGGGTGTGGAGATGCTGAGGCCCAGCTACATCGAAGTCTCGGTGGCGGTTGACTCCCTGGACCTTCAGAGCTACACCGTCAGGGTCTCCGGGGCGTGCGCGACTGTGGCGTCGGGTGAGCTCCTCCTCCCGTAGCGCCGGTCTTCCCTTCCCGGCCACGCCCGCTCCCCTTTCTCCACCATGGGTCCTCCTGCTTCTTGGAAAGCTTCCCGGCTCTCTCGGCGGGGAATGCTAGGCAGGAAGAAAGGCCGGGAGTGGCCTTCGCGAGGGGAGATGCAGGGAATGTGCGGTGTGTGCTTCGAGGAGACCGGCGACCGGCTTGGAGACGGGCGTGAGGTCGAGATGAGTGTGCCTGCAGAAGCCGAGGAGGAGCCCTTCGAGGTCCTGGCCCAGAACCAGCTCTCAAGCGATCAGGCTCACATCATGCCCCAGCTCTTCGGCTGGATGACTCCGGCTGAGCAACGCGAGCGGGCCCGGTTCCTCTCGGACCTGACACGTCCGAGGAGGATTGGCCGTCACCCGCCGCTCGCGGGCTCCTTCGGGGCCGGGTTCGCCGGCTCTCCCTCCGGCGAAGGAGCCGAGGATCCAGAAATCCCTACCACTGAAGCCTGAGGGCACTTCCGCGGGACGAAAAAGGTCGTCTCTCGAGGGTGAGTATTCCGGGTGAAATCGTCCACCTGTTCCGCTGAACTCGTCCACCGGTAGCGAGGGGCGCCTGGACACAACGCTGACCGGCGCCGCCCAGCTGACTCCCTGTCGAGAACTGACACTCGACCATGGGCCACCCGACCGTGGCCGACGCCATCCTCGACCGTCTGGTCCACAGCGCCTACAGGATCATCCTCAAGGGAGAGTCGATAAGGAAGGTCATTGCCGACCCAAGGGCAAAAGAAGAGGGAGCTCAAGGCCCCAGGCCGGGCGTCGCTTCGCTCCGGAAGGGGTGAACGGCTTCAGCCGGAACACGTGGACGAGTTGGCCGGAACACGCAGAGGGAATTGACACAACACCACGTCTCCCCCTGTTGCTGGCCGATCCGGCACCTGACGCACACCTGTACCATGAGGGGGCCCCGTCGTGACGCAGCACTCTTGCCGCCTGCTCCTGCTCGGACTATGTCTCATCCTCGCCCTCTCAGTCGTCCAGACGGGGCCCCCCGACAGGCCTGCGGTCGGTAGGTCAGAGGCACCCGCGCTTGAGGTGCCTATGCTTGGGCCCTCCGGACCCGCCGCGTCGGAGGCCACCTCCGGATTGCCGCCCGGTTCGAGCCCGGCTGTACCGTTGTCGCCGGAACCGGCCCCTGCAACCCGGTCCGAACCTTCGCCGGCAGGGCGGGACGCTCCGAAGGCCCCACCGCCTGAGTCCGAGGAGGCGGCTCCCGTGCCGGGCGACCGTCACCCTGCCCCTGATGCGCCGGCGCCCCGCCCCAGCGAACCTGCGCCCGCACCAGAGGAGATGCCGTCCGGGTCCTCCGGAGCAGCGCCGTCGGTCCAGGCGCCTGAGCCAACCCCGGCTCCCGAGATCGAGGCCCGGATGGTGGACCTCGTCAACGCGGAGCGGGCCAGGGCCGGACTGCCGCCGCTGGTGGCGGACCCCGACCTGATACGTCTCGCCCGATTGAAGAGCGCGGACATGGTCGAGAACGACTACTTCTCGCATGTCTCTCCTGTCTATGGCTCCCCGTTCGACATGATGAAAGCCGCCGGAATCAGCTATGTGACGGCTGGCGAGAACATCGCCGGAGCGACGAGCCTGGCCCTTGCCCACGAAGGGTTCATGCGGAGTCCCGGTCACCGGGCCAACATACTTCGGGAGACCTTCACCCACATCGGCATCGGCGTCGTCGAGGGAGGACCCTACGGCTACATCTTCACCCAGCTCTTCGTAGGTCGGTGATACGGGCCGGCGGCCCTCCCGGCGCCCCACATCACCAGGCCCTCGTAACCCCTCCGCCGCAAAAGGCATAGGATTTAGCAGCTTACCCAGTTAGACGCACCAACCACGGCCGACGATCCCACCTGGTGGACTCTGGTCGCGCCGGGAACCGACAACAAGGGGTCGGGCCGAAGGCAGGAGGGGGGGAATGCGTAGTGGCCCAGATGTGCATCAAGGCCGACGTCGTCATCGGCGAGGACGTGGCCGAGACCGCCGTGGACCAGACCATATATCTGGAGTACCCGGCGAGCATGGTGGCCGACATCCAAGCCCGCATCACCGAGCTCGAATGCGAGGTGCTTGAGGACCAGGTCGTCATCACCGGCACCGTCCACAAGCAGATCTTCTACGTCGGTCCGGAGAATCGCGTTTATCATCAGGCCGAAGACGTCCTCTTCAGCGCGGTCGCCACCATACCCGGGGCCCAGCCCGGCATGGACAGCCAGGTCCACCCCACCGTGCAGAACGTCGAGTACCGTCTCATCGGGCCCCTTCCGAGCACCGAATTGAGGCAGCGCGTCATCCTGGTCTTCTTCGTCAAGGTGACCCAGCCGCAGCAGCTCGACGTCATCCTCGGCACGACCGGACCTCTCTACAAGGTCCAGCGTGTGGTCTGCGAGGAGAGCTCCGGGGCCGTCGTTGAGTCTGTCATGGAGCTGCCCTTCCCGGCCGAGAAAGTCCGGGCTGTGCACGCCGTCGTGAGCGACTACACGGCCAGCACCGCGGAAGACCAGGTCATCATCGAAGGCGTCGTCCACGCGCAGTGCTTCTACATCTCGGCCTTCGACCAGATGGAGTACCATGAGTCCGAGGACGTGCCGTTCACGGCGGTGGTGTCGGTAGAGGGGGTGCAGCCCGGGCAGAACGTGGACACGGACATCAGCGTGGCCCGGGTCAGCTGGACCCTTGACGGTGACGAGCTCCACCAGAGGGTTGTGCTCTCCATCTTCGTCAAGGTGACCGAGACGGCCCAGACCATGCTGTGCACCGACCCGTGCGGCCCGCTCATCAAGGTCGGCCGGGTGGCTGGTGAGAACACCGAGCAGGTCATCGTCGAGGACCAGGTCTGCCTCGACGTGCCGGCCAAGAAGGTCCAGGATATCCTGGCGTTCGTCACGACCCTGAGGCACGAGGTCCTTGACGGCAAGGTCGTCGTTGAGGGGACCGTTCACAAGCAGATCTACTTCGTCGGCCCGAACGATGTCGTCTGCCACCAGAGTGTGGACGTCCCGTTCAGCGCGGTCGTGGAGGTGCCTGGGGCGGAGCCGGGCATGGCGGTTCAGGTGCACCCGACCATCGAGCATGTCGGCTGGGTCCTCATCAAGGAGACCCCGGCATGTCCGCTGCCGCCGTACTACGACGGGCCGTACGGGGACGTGTACCGGGTCGTAGAGCAGCGGGTCATCGTGGAGCTCTTCGTCAAGGTCACGGAGACGGTCCAGATCAACGTCTGCCTGGAGGACGGACCGCCGCAAGGCTAGAGTCCCGAGCACGACCGCCGGCCGCGTGCGCCGCGGTCGGCCGTGTCCCGGCCGGCGCTTCACCGCGTCGAGCCGGGACCTCTCCTTTTCCTTTGCGCGGGCGGGACGGGGTGCCGGCGGTACCGCGGGCCCACGTCGACCGCCCTGACCCCAGCGACCTGTCTTCCGAGGGCGTCGTAGGCGATGAAATCGACTCGAGGCTTGTAGAAGAAGATGCGCGGGAGAGCGAAGAGGTGGTAGCGCGGCCCGAGGTGCGAGGCAACGAGACTCGCCTTGCGGTCCCGGTAGATGGCTGCCGTGACCTCGAAGCCGAGAGCCAGGAAGTGGAGAGTCCGCCTTTCGGCCGCCGGGAGGTCCGGTGGTGGCGGTTCGCGCAGGTCACCGAAAGCGAAGGGGAACTCGGAGGCTGTTCTTTCCCAGTCATGGGCCGTCTTGAGAGCATGAAGGGCGAAAGGCGGTGAAAGGGGTCCTGAGCGGGGCTCCGAGGGGAGCGGGCCGCTCCTGAGGGTCATGACCGCGAGAGGGATGTATTCGACAATGGGATGCTCATAGAGAACACGAGGAACGTGTTCGTGCGGCAAAGGCCGGGTCCTCCTTGGACGACCGCCCGTCAGCCTTTCTGCCCCGCCTCCGCCGCAGGCGGTCGTGCCCCCGAGGCGACTCGAGGTAGCGGCGGAGGACCGGCGGTGCCGGCCCTACATCATATGGGGTCCGTAGGGGCCGGAGCTCGGGCGCCGGGGAGACGGCGGGCCTCC
>DPMO01000098.1 GCA_003541445.1 Clostridiales bacterium
TGTGCATCGGCGGCGGCATGGGTGCCGCCGGTGTCCTGGAGAGGGCGGGGTAGAAGAGGGGGCGGAGCCTCGGGGGCCGCGGCCCCAGGGCTTCGCCCTTCGGTGTCCGGCTTTGCGCTGGGGTCAGCCGAGTAAGAAGCGAGGCGGCGGCCCAGGGCCGCCGCCTCACTTGTTTGCGGGCTCTTCCGTCCTACAGGGCCACCGGCCGGTCGAGCCCGATCAGCTTTAGGCCGGTGACGGCCGACGCGCGCACGGTGGTGGCCACGAGGTCGTCCGGACCCAGGGCGGCGATGTCGTTGTGCCCGGAGAGCGCGGTGAGGATCTTGATCTCCTCGTTCATGGCCTTGAGGTAGTTGTAGACTCTCTCTCCGGCCTCCTCCACGTCGACCTGCCGCGCCGGGTCCTGGGTGGCGATGCCCTTGGGGCAGGTGCCGGTGTGGCAGAGCTCACAGGCGGTGCATCCCATGGCTATCATGGCCCCGGTGGCCACGCCCACGGCGTCGGCCCCCAGGGCCAGGGCCTTGACCACGTCGGCGCCGTGCCGTATGCCGCCCAGGATGATGAGCTTGATCCCCCGTTCACGGGCTCTCGTGTCCTCGAAGGCCCGCAGGGCCGGGCGGAAGAGGCCCAGCGTCGGCACGCCGGCGTGGTCGGATGCCACCTCCGGGCTTGCTCCCGTCCCGCCCTCGCCGCCGTCGATGACCACGGCGTCGGCGCCGGCCTCGACGGCCTGCTTCACGTCTTCGTAGACGTCGGCCGGGCCGAGCTTGATGAGGACCGGGACCTGGTAGTCCGTCACCTCCCGGATGAGTTTCACATGGTTGGCCAGGTCGTGCAGGCCGTCCATGTCGAGATGGCGGCAGGGGCTCAGAGCGTCGGTCCCGAGAGGGATCCCTCGGATGCGCGCGACCTCTTCGGTCACCTTCTCGGCCATCAGATGCCCACCCATGCCGGGCTTGGCCCCCTGCCCCAGCTTGATCTCCACGGCGTCGGCCGCACGGAGGTAGTCGGCGGACACGCCGAAGCGCCCGGTCGACCACTGGACGATGATCTTCCCGTCGCCGTACCTGCGGCAGGCTTCCTTCTCCGACGGGAGCATGCCGCCCTCGCCGGTGTTGGTGGCAATCCCCATCCGGGCCGCGCCGTAGGCCAGGGCCGTCTTGCCGTTGGGCCCGATGGCTCCGAAGCTCATCGCGGCGATGTGCACCGGCGCCTCGAGGACCAGCGGACGCGGCAGGTCGGGACCGATGACGACCTGGGTCCGGACCTCTTCGCGGTACTTGTCGACGGCCGGCGGACCGTGGAGCTGAGCGGGGACGATGAGGATCTCGTCTAGGCTCGGGTAGGGGATGTTCGAACCGAAGCCGCGGACGACGTATGCGCCGGTCTCGGCCTTCCTCTGTATCTCGCGGACCATGTCCTTGGTCCAGACCGGGTTGCGGGTCACTGCCCATCCCTCCCCTTCTTCCTCGGCCTGTAGAAGGGCCTGAGCTTCTCGCGCACCAGCTTCTTGAAGGGGCCGGGCGGGGGAGAGATGTCCAGGGTCTCGAAGAGGGTCTCGAGGTCGTTCAGGTCTTCGTCGGTAGGTTCGACCACCCGGACGTTATGGCCGAGTGAGGCCACTTGCCCGGCCACGAAGATGGCTCCACCGACCATCCAGTCCCCCGTCTTCTCGCCGGCGTTGCCGAAGATGACCGTCCTGCCGCCCATCATGTAGAGACCGGTGAGGTCCCCGACGTTTCCCGCAACGACAATGGTGCCGCCCTTGTTGAGTTGGCCGACCCTGCCGCCCGCGTGGCCCTTCACGAGGACCGTTCCTCCGTAGAGGCTGAAGCCGAGGCCGGCCCCTGAGGACTCCTCGATGACCACGCGGCCGGCGGTCATGGTGTCGGCGGTGAAACGGCCCGCTCTTCCGAGCAGGCGCACCGTCGCCCCTTGGTTCAGGGCGGCGAAGTAGTCGCCGGCCGAGCCCTCGACCGTGACGGTCGCTCCGGCGTCGAGCCCTACGGCCAGGCAGTCCTGCCCGTGCACGGGGCCGTAGGTCACCTCGGGGCTCCCGCGAAGGGCCCGCCTGATGGCGGCGTTCACTTCCCTCGTGCCCTGCGGCAGCACCTCCGCACGGGCCATCTCACCCTCGTCAGACACCCACCATCGCCTCCTCGACAGAAAAGTACAGCATTTGACCAGTGTGTTCCACCCATCCCAAATAATCCCTCCCCTGGATTGAGGCCCCTGGGCGAGAATCGCTCTTGAATGGGTGACAGCGATTCTCTACGGCAGGTCCTTCACGGCTTATGCCTGGAAGTCCCTTGAATGTGGCTCCGGCGGAAGGTCATCGTCGCCGGAGGGCGAAGGATTGCCCGGGCAAGGATAACACTAAGGTGTTTCTCCGTGCTACGTCCACGCGGAACCTGAGAGGGGAGTTGTCTTTCGTGAAGACGCGTGACCTGACCCTGGGCGCTCTCTTCATCGCCCTCGGGGTCCTCCTGCCCGTGTTCTTCCACATGGTGGGTCTCGGGAAGGCCTTCCTGCCCATGCACCTTCCCGTCCTCCTGGCCGGCTTCTTCTGCGGGCCGGCGGTGGGCCTTTCGGTCGGGGCGGTCACGCCGCTCCTGAGCGCGGTGACGACGGGTATGCCGCCGCTCATGCCGCCCATCGCCCAGCTCATGGTTGTCGAACTCGCCGTCTACGGTCTCCTCACCGGCTGGCTCTACCGGCGGCTCGGGTGGGGCGTCTACCCGGCCCTGCTCACATCCATGCTGGCCGGCAGGGTGGCTTACGGCCTCTTCGCGTACTTCCTCATGCCCTTGGTCGGCCTCCAGCGCGTGCCCGTCTGGGCCCCGCTCGCCTACGCCGTCGGCGAGTCCCTCCCGGGAGTGGTCATCCAGCTCATCGCGGTCCCGCTCGTGGTCGGTCTGGTGGAACGCAGCACATCCGTCCTCTTCACCAGGGCCGGGAGCCCAGAGCGGTGAGGGCGGGACCGGTGGGGCGGAGCCGGGAAGGCCGCAGCAGTCGGCAGGAGGCCGTCCGCGAGTACTTCGACCGGGCCGCCGCCGACTGGGACGAGAAGGTCATCATCGACCCCGAGCGCATCCGGGGAGTCCTTGCGCATGCCCGTCTGGGGCGAGGTGACACCGTCCTGGATGTCGGAGCCGGGACAGGGGTCCTTCTGCCGTTCCTTCTCGAGGTCGTCGGGCCGGCGGGTAGGGTGATCGCTCTGGACATCTCTCCGGCAATGCTCGAGCAGGCCCGGAGCAAGGGCTTCCGTGGCGTCGAGTACCTGTGTGCCGCGGCCGAGGACATACCCCTAGCGGAGGAGTCGTGCCGGGCGGTCATATGCTGGTCGGCCTTTCCTCACTTCGCCGACCAGAGACGGGCCATGATCGAGATGGGACGGGTCCTTGCGCCCGGCGGGAGGCTCGTCATCGCCCATGCCGACAGCCGGCAGGCCGTCAACGAGTTCCACGCCGGACTGGGGGGGACCGTCGCCGGGCACCGACTGCCTGAGGACTCCACGATGCGCGGGTTTCTCGAGACCGCCGGGCTCGAGGAGGTCCTGCTGGCCGATGGGCCAGGCCGGTACCTGCTGGTGGCCGCCAAGCCTGCGCCGCGGTGCCGTCGGGTGCACGACGCCGGGAGGGACCGACCGCGGCCGCGGTGAACCCTCGACCGCGGCGGACCCGCCGGACTCGAGCCGGTCAGGAGGAGAAGGACTTGCCGACCGAACGAGCTGACCTTGTTCTGGACTGCCTGAAGGCGGTCACGGCCCGCAAGGTGTCCCTTGACGAGGCGTCGCTCGGCGCGCTTCTCCGCCGTGGAGCGAAGAAGCTCGGCGCCTGGATGCTCCTGCGCATGCTCCTTGCCGTCGGCCCGGGACCTGTCACTGTTACCGCTGTGGACCCGTGCTCTCCGTCGGGTCAGGCCTCGGCCAGGTCGAACTCTGGCTCGCGGAGCGCGGGTTCGACGTCACCGGGGTTGATGCGGACGAGGACATGGTGGCCGCCGCCACGCTTCTGGCAGAGCGTGTGCTGGGGAAGCAGGATCGGCCTTCCTTCGTCGTCTCACGCGCCTCGACGCTCCCGTTTCCGGACGGCACCTTTGGAGCCGTTCTCTTCCTCTCGTCCCTGCACGAGATAAAGGACCGCTTGGCGGTCCTCGCGGAGGCCGGACGGGTTCTGGCTCCGGACGGCGTCCTTGTTGTCGCGGAGGACGGCACGACCTGGGAGAGGCAGGACCTCCTCCGTGAGGTCGAGGGTGCCGGATTCGCTCCCTCCGGCGAGACCCGCCTCCCGGAGATCCTCGACCACGGAGTCGTCTCGCCCTACATCGTCAGACGGTTCCGGCGCGGCTGAAGCCGTTCATCAGAAGGGGGACCGGGCGACCCGGTCCCCCACGCAGCGGTCAGGCTTTCCTGGAGCGCTAAATACCCCCATAAAGCCCGCCCCAAGGGCCGAAACCTATGAGGACCCTTATGAGTTGGCCGCCGTTTCAGCGGATGACCGGCCGGCCGTGAGCGAAAGGGGGTGCACGAATGAGGAAGAGGACGTTCTCCAGGCTCTTGGCCTGTCTCGTGGTCCTGTCGGTCGTCATGGCCTTTTCGGCTGTTCCCGTCCTCGCCGAGGACGGAGTGAGCGACCCGGGCACCGAGGCCGCGACAGACGGCACGGATGCAGGGACGGATGACGGCTCCGACGACGGGCCAGGCGACGGCGCTACTGACGCCACGGACGACGGAGCCGCGGATGGGACGACGGATGAAGGCTCAGAGGACGGCACCGACCCCGGCGCGGGCGACGGCTCGGACGAGGGCACCGGTGATGGTGCCGACGAGGGAGACGAACCTGAGCCGGTACCGTTCACGGCCTCCGGGGTTGTCGTCGCCTACGAACTGCCGGGGGTCGTGTCGACCGCGGATACCGCGGACTCGGACGAGGAGCCCGCGGACCAGGAGGCCGGCGAGGGCGAGGAAGAGCCTGCCGAGGAGGCCGAAGGAGAGCCTGCGAACGACGACGGGTCCACGGACGGCCAAGACTCTGACGAGGCGGAGCCTGCGGAGGAGGACGGCACGACCGGAGAGGAAGGGGACGGGACCGGCGAATCCGAACAGGACGAGGCCACGGAGGAGCCCGCCGAGGGCCGTGAAGAGCCCGTGAGCCAGGGTCCGTTCATCACCCTGGTCAACGAGGAAGGCGAGTTCACCTTCCCGGTCGCCGAGACCTTCGTCATCGAGGCCCCTCAGACGGAGACAGGGGAGTACATCCTGAACGCCGGTGACCTCGCCGAGGTCAGCGGTGTCGACAGGGTTGTCGACCACATCGTCGTCACTCCGGCCCAGGGCGGCACGCGGAGCCTGAACGCGGCCGTGCCGGGGACGGTGGTCGCCGTCTCCCCCACGGACATCGTCGTCCAGGCGTGCGACGGCTTCACGTACTCGTTCGTCATAACTGAGACGACCAGTGTGTACGCCGGGCCTTTGAGCCTGGGCGTCGAGGACATTTCCGTCGGCGACCAGGTCGTGGTGAAGGGTGACGGAACCGGCGGTGCGCGGTGGGTCAGGCTGACCGGACCGTCGGTCAAGGCCGTCCGGGACCAGTTCCGCGAGCGTGCCGGCGGGTTCGGGGCCGTGTCCGAAGATGACGACCAAGGCGGCCGTGGCCCTGGGAAAGGCAAGGGGCGCGGCAGGGGACGCGGCATCGGCAAGGGTCGCGGGCCCCGGTGGTAGGCCCCGGTGTGTCTTGAGAGACGGTCGGGCAGGTGGTGACAGGCATGACGCCTGTCACCACCTGCCTCGTGTTTCCCCGTGAGGCTGCCGCGGGTGCGTCTCCCATGAGGCCGGGCATTTTGGTAGTCTAGATTACGGACATCGCGCGGACGCGGAGAGTAACCTTTGCTCGAGGTGGACCTCTTGGACACCACTGCGCGACCCCGCCGGCTGACGTGGGACAGCATCTTCCACCAGGCCGGAGCCAGGACCTTGGAAGACGGGGAGGTTCTCATCTCCCCGGCCGAAAGACCGACACGCCTCTTCTATGTAGAGTCGGGCCGGCTTCGCTGCTCGGTCGTTTCCGAGAACGGCGGCGCCAAGGCCGTCCTGTACTACTGGCCGGGAGACCTGTGCGGGGAGACCCTTCTCTTCGAACGCGTGCCGGTCCTTCCGGTCACTGTGACCTCTTACGGCCGGTCTGTCGTCCGCTCCATAGGCAGGGTGGAGGCCAGGCGGCTGATGGCCATGAACCCGCTCCTCGCCGAGGACCTCCTGGCTTCGATGGCGGCGAAGACGGTCCAGATGGTCGACCATGTGCGTCAGCTCCGCTTCATGACGGTCGAGGAGCGCGTGGCCGAGTTCCTCTACGGCCTCTACATGCGCATGGCGCGGCACGCGGGTGGGGACGGGGACGGGGAACTGAAGATAACCCACGACGAGATCGCCGAGTACGTCGGCGCCCACCGCGTTTCCGTCACCGAGGCCCTGAAGAGGTTGGAGAGCTCGGGCGTCGTCCAGACCGGCCGCGGGCGCATCTTGGTCAAGGACCCGCTGGGCCTCAAGCGCGGCGGGAGGAGGGGGGCGTGAAGGCCGGAGGCCGGGCCAGGGCCGCCGCCGCGACCATCCTTGCCGTGGCGGTAGCTATCTCCGCCTTCATCTTTCTCGTCGTTGCCGATATCGAGCTCGTCGCCGGCCGCCTCGAGTTCTACCGCCGGAGCTTCGTCCGGTCCGGGGCTGTCGAGAAGACCGGGCTGGACGTCGACCAGCTGACCTGGGTGGTCCGGCGGGTCCTCGACTACTCGACCGGCCGCAGGGCCGACCTGCAGTTCGACCTGGCGGAACTCGACGGTGGGGAGCCGGGTCGTCCGGCCTTCATCCGCCGGGAGCTCGACCACATGCGCGACGTGAGGGCGCTCTTC
>DPMO01000218.1 GCA_003541445.1 Clostridiales bacterium
TACGTGGCCCGTCTCACCGGGACGGCGGCGCCCGCGGCGCTTGGGGCGGCGGCGGCCCTCATGGTCGCGGGCCTGTCAGGAGTTCGGCGGCCAACTCGTTGTTCATCCGAGCCCTCCGCCTGAGCTCGGCCACGGCCTCGTTGAGGCGGGCCACCCGGGCGTCGTAGTCGGCCTCGACCTCGTTTATGGCCAGGAGGATGTCCTCTGTTTGCGCCTTTTCGACCGGTCCCACCGACACCTGGCCTGTCTGGGCGAGGAACTCGTCCACCTTCGGGTCGTAGACCAGGCCGATGCCCGGCACCCCGCCCACGGCGGCGAAGATGAGCGGATGGAGCCGCATGCTGAGGACCCACCTGAAGTGCCCGAGGAGGGCCACCGTCTCCCGTGCCGCGTAGAAGTTCCGGACGAGGTGGCTCGGGTGCTTCATCAGTCGCTGGACCCGCTGAGCCGCCTCCAGGTCGAGGTCGCGGTGGACGGGGAGGAAGACCACCCCGTAGCCGAGCTTGCCGGCGATGTAGTCGGCCGCGCGGGCCACGGCCGGCCCGAGGCGGTCGGTCTGGCGCCACGGCCTGACGACGATGCCGACGAAGGGGGGGCGGTCGGCCTTCGTGAGGTCGGGGAGACCCTCCTCCCTGCAGATGGCCGCGACACTGGCCGGAGGGGCCGGGTCGACGGCGAAGGCCGTGTCGGCCGTCTCGACGATGCGGGGACGGGTCACCCCGAGCTCGGCGAGGAATTCCCGTGAGGAGGGTCCGCGGACGGTGATGAGCGAGACCTGGTCGAGGACCCGGCGGGTGATGAGCCGGTTCAAGGGGCGGTCGATGGGGCCGATCCCGTTCGCGTAGAGCATGACCTTCTTGCCCCGGCGGACGGCGGCAAGGATGATGGCCAGGTAGTACCAGAGGGACCGGCTGCTGGTCACGTCCTGGAGGAGGCTCCCGCCGCCGCTGATGAGCATGTCGCAGGTCTGTATCTCCCGGAGGATCCTCCGCGGGTCGGTCCTCTTGACGGCCCGGATGTCGTGGCGGACGGCGGTGACCTCGGGGCGGCTCGAGAGGACGGTAATCTCCACCCCGGGCACGGCGTCCCGCAGGCCGGCGACGGCCGTCTCGAGGATGGCCTCGTCGCCCCAGTTATCGAAGCCGTAGTATCCCGAGATGACTACCTTGGGCATGGTCCACCTCCGCTCGCCGGCACCGGGCGGCCGGGCCGGGTCTCGTTCTCCAGGGCGGCCCGGGCCGCGGCGGCGAAGCCCAGGACGAACCACATGAGGAGGATGGGGCGCGGGAGGTAGAAGATGGGCTCGGCCAGCCCGAAGGCCAGGCTGGCCAGCACGGCGGCCGCCGCCCCGGTCAGGAGAGAACCGGCGGGGCAAGCCCTCGCCCGGCCCGACAGCCGGACGGCCCAGCCGACGGGCCGGAGAAGGACCCAGTGGACCGCGGCGAAGCCGATGACCCCCAGCTCGATGAGGGTCTGGAGGTAGTGACTGTGGGCGTGGAAGGCGAAGCGTCCCTCTATGGCGTACTGCGGATAGATCGTCGTGAAGGCCCGCCAGCTCAGGCCCAGGCCTGAGTACCAGAAGTCCTCGACCATCCGGAGCGAGGCCTCCCAGATGCGCACGCGGTGCACGGCCGTCGGGTCGTCGAACCGGGTGAGGGTGGCGGCGCGTGAGAGGACGACGTCGGGGGCGATGACCAGGGCCGCCAGGGCGGCAAGGAGGCCGACGGCGAGGATGCGGCGGTCGCGGACCACCCCTAGGAAGAGGACGGCCACGCCGAACCCGAACCATCCCGCCCGGGAGAGAGTGAGGACGAGAGCGAGGCCGGCCGTGAGCACCCCGAGTCCGACGACGACCCGGGCCTTCCTGCTCCCGGCCGTCCACAGGACGGCGGCCAGGAGCGGTCCGGCCAGGAGGAGGTGCAGGGCGAAGACGTTCGGGTTCCCCCAGAAGGCGAAGACGCGCGTCCCCATCTCGGGGAAGAAGCCGGCGCCGATCCAGGCCCTCTCTGCCGGCACGTGGACGGCCACCTGGTAAAGACCGTAGAGTCCGCTCAGAACGGCCGAGAGCCCGAAGGCCAGGGCGGCGCGGGTGAGGTCCTCCGCCCGGCGGAGAAGGCCGGTGGTCGCCCAGTAGAGGCCGAACCCGAGGGCCCACACCGCCAGGTAGCGGAGGCTCCCGGCGGGGGCCACCGACGTGGCCGTGGCGGCCACGAGCAGACCGGCGAGAAGGGCCAGGGCCGGGTCGGACCGCTCTCGGAGTTCGCGGGTGAGGTCGGCCGCGAAGGGGCCGGGCCGCCAGGAGGCCGCGGCCAGGCGGTGGACGGCGGTGGAGAGGACGACCGCGGCGGCGGCCGCCAGGGCAAGGATGTCGCCGGCGAGCGGCGCGATGATGAGGAAGGCGTACAGGCCCATCCGGGGGCTTGCGGCGGCGACCGCGACGGTGAGGGCGGCGGCCGGGGCGCGGGCGGCGGGTCCGCCGGAGAGGTTGAAGGCCCAGGCGTCAAGGAGGGCCAGCGCGACGAGGCCGGGGACGATAAGGCTCACCCCCGGGGCGGCGGGCGCACCGGCGGGGAGCCAGACGGCCTTCCCCAGCGAACCGACCCAGCTCTCCTCCCAGGCGGTGAGAGCCGACCGGAGGAGGCCGGACTCCGCGCTCCGGCGCACGAAGGCCACGGCCCGGCCGGCGACACTCTCGTCCCAGGCCGACCGGAGGAGGACTATGGGCCGTGCAGAGGCCCCGGCCGGAGCGCGCGCCGCCGTCACCCTCCGACCTCCTCTATCCCGACGATGATCGCCTTGAAGCGGAAGAGCCGCCCCGAGAGCGGCAGCTCTATGCCTATCTTGAGGTCACGCCTGCCGACGGTGATGGCGTTGGGGCCGACCACGCCCTCGGCCCGGACGACGATGTAGAGGTCATAGCGGCCGGGGACCTCGGCCATGACGATCTGCCCGGCCGCGGTGGCCACAGGTTCGCGGTGGGGTTCGGCCCACTTCTCGACGACCACCCCCAGCGGGATCTGGGATTCGTACCCGGCCACGTTCTCCCCGACCGCCACGGCGTCCACGGACGGCTGGCGGACGTCGGCGACCTCGAAGGTGAGGAGGATGGTGCGGGTCTCGGCGAGACCCTCTTCCTCGACCGTGAGAAGCCTGTGGGTCCCGGCCGCGGCGGCGACGATGACGGCGAGGACGACCAGGACGTTGACGACGTTGAAGCGGCCCAGGAGACGGCCGTGGCTGTCAATGAGAGACATCGGTCCTGCTCCCTCCGTCCGGTCCGTCAAGAAGCTCACGGTAGACTTCGAGACAAGTCTCGGCCATCACCGCCGGTGTGAAATGGCGGCGGCCGTGCTCGTAGAGGTTCTCGCCCAGCTTCTTCCGGAGCGCGGGGTCGCCGAGGAGGCGGTCCAGGCGGTCCCCGAACCCGTCGACATCCCCCGGCTCGAAGAGGAGGCCTGTCTCACCGTCGATGATGAGCTCCGGCACCCCGCCGACGTTGGAGCTGACGGTGGCAAGGCTCCAGCGGGCACCTTCGAGCAGGGCGTAAGGCAGGGTCTCACTGAAGGACGTGAGCGTGTTTATGTCAAGGACCGAGAAGACGTCGTCGGAGTCCTCCACATGTCCGAGAAAGTGAGTCCTCGAGCCGAGACCAAGCCTCTCGGCCATACGTTCCAGGGCGCTGCGGATGCGGCCCTCGCCGACGACGAGGAAGTGCGCCTTGGGGTGCCTGGGCGCGACCTTCGCCGCCCCGCCGAGGAAGACTTCGTGGCACTTGACCGGATGCAGACGGGCCACGATGCCGACGATGACCGCGTCCGGCGGCACCGGCAGGCCCAGAGCCGCAAGGGCCGCCTCTCTCGGCCGGGGCCGGGGCCGCGAGAAGTCGATGCCGTTCTTGAGCGGCCTGATGAGGGTCCGGGGGACGCCGAGCTGGACGACCGAGGGCTCCACCCCCACGCCGACCAGGTAGCGGTCGAAACGCTTGAGCGCCCAGGCGTTCAGCCTTGAGAAGAAAAGGTTCTTCAGGAACTCGCCGGAGAAGTCCTTGCGGTAGTCGCTGTGGACCGTGGTCACCAGAGGCCGGCCGAGGCCGGGGCGGGCCAGGACGGCGAGGACGTTCGCCCGCGGACCGTGGCAGTGGACGATGTCGAAACCGCGTTCCAGGACGAACCGGCGCAGGCGGCCGACGGCGCCGAGGTCGTAGCGGGTCACCTGGCCGAGGCAGTGGACCTTGAGCCCTATCCTCCGCGCCTCTTCGAGGAACGGACCGTCGGTGAAACATCCCAGCGTCACGTCGATGCGCCGCGAGAGCTCCACGAGAAGGGTGAAGATGTGGGTCTTCGCCCCGCCGTAATCGGTTCCGCTCGCCAGGTGGAGGATCTTCAAGCAGACGGCCGCCTTTTCTCCGATGGTCCGGGGCAGGGCAGGGCCTCCTGCACCGCGCCCCGGTTCTGACCGAGCTTTATCTTACAGCAAACCGCGTGGAACCCTCTAGATAAGTGCTGGATTCCGGCCGGGAGGGCAGGATTTGCGGGCCGCATCATTGAACGACAGGCCGGGCCCGGGCCCGGGCTCTGCATCCCGCCTTCCCCGGAGACTTGACGCCTGTCTGGAGGGCCGTCGAAGGTGCGCAAGGTCTTATGTATCCTTCTCGCCGTGGCGACCGTGGCCTCGGCCGCGGCGCTCCTGCCGCGTGCGGCCTATGACCGGGCCCAGGGCGACAGGGTCGAACTCGTCGCCGGACTCGGGCGCATCGTCGGCCTGGCCGACAGGCAGGGTCTTCCGGCCCGGGTCGTTCTCGAGGACTTCAGTCGGGCCGGCCTCACCTCCGTCTTCGCCACGCCGGAGGAGCTGGCGCGGCTGGAGGCTGAACGGGGGCCGCTCCTCACGGGCGGCGGGGTTCTCATGTGGTCACCCGTTCTCCACGGGTCGACAGGGCAGTCCGCCGCGGACGTCGAGGCTCTCCTGCGGGAGGTCGCGGTGATGCGGGACGCCGGGGTCCCGACCGGTACGGTCCTCCTGGACGGGGACGCCGTGCCGGGTTTCCCGGCTTCACTCGAGGTCACCGCCGCCGGGCTCCGGGACCTGGGGCTCCCGCTCGGTCTTGTCGAGGACCCCAGCCAGTTGGGTTATGTCCCCTTGGCGGGGACGGCCGACCTGGCGGCGCTTCTCGACTACTCGCTCCTGCGCGTCTACCGGCCGCCCGCCTCCCTCCTCGAATCTCCGCAGCGGCTGGCGGAGAAGGTCGCGCGTTCGGTCAAGGAGCGCGGTCTGCGTGTCGTCCGGCTCGACCTCTTCGCCTTCTACAGCGAGCCCCCGGCCGCGTGGATGACAGGGCCGGCCGGTGAGGAGGGCCTCCTGGCGGCGAACCTGCGTTATGTCAAAGAAGTCAGGGAGAGCCTGGAGGCGGCCGGCTTCGAGGTCGGACCGGCGGCCGGGCCGCCGCATCCGTTCCGGGCCTCTCCGGTCCTGCTCGCGGCCATCGCCCTCGGCCCCTGGGTGGTGAGCGCGGCCCTTTTAGACCTCGCGGTCCAGGGAAGGCTCGGGCGGCGGAGGGGCGGCCGGCTGGCGGTCCTGCTGGCAGGGTCCGTGGCGGCCGGGTGCGTCCTCCTTCTGGCGACCCGCCTTCCCGGGGCCCTGCCTCTGGTGCAGAAGCTCGTGGCCCTCTGGGCCGCTCTTGTCTACCCGGCCCTGGCCGGGGTCTGGCTCGTGAGGCGCTGGGGGGCCTTGGGGGAAGGGGCGGCACGCCCCACCTGGTCTGCCGTCCTCGGCGAGGTCCTGGCCGCGGCTGTGCTAGCGCTTGTCGGAGGGGCCGCCGTGGCCGGGGCCATGTCCGACGTGAGGTTCGCGGTGGAGATGGAGTACTTCCGCGGGGTGAAGCTGTCTTATGTCGTCCCGCCGGCCGTGGTCCTGCTGGCCTCCCTGTGGTTCGCGGCTCCGCCCCACCGCCGGACGTTGTCCGGGCTCCGCGAGGCGGTCGGGAGGTTGGGCCGGATGCTGACCGGTGAGGTCCGGCTCCGGCACGTGGCCGCCGGCCTCGCCCTCGCGCTCGTGCTCGTCGTCTACGTCGGGCGTTCGGGAGACCAGCCGTGGCTCCCCGTGAGTTCCGTCGAGGTCGCGGCGAGGGCGTGGCTCGACCGGACCTTCCACGCTCAACCGCGGCTGAAGGAGTTCCTGGTCGGCTATCCTTCTCTCATGCTCGGCTCGTACCTCGCCCGGACCGGACGTCGGAGGTGGCTCCCCCTCTGGGGTGCGGCGGGAACGGTCGGCCTCGTCAGCGTGGTCAACTCGTTCGAGCACGTGAGGACGCCGGTGGCCCTGACGCTGACACGCACGGTGAACGGGGCCCTGCTGGGCTTTGTTGTGGGGTCGGTCGCCGTTCTGGCCGCTGCGGCCCTCGTCAGGGGCCGGTCTGCGGAAGGTCCGGGGCGGGGTACGGCCGCGGCGGGCGGGTCCGTCCCGCCGTCCGGCGGGAGGGTCGACATCCTGGGGGTCGGCGTGAGCCGGCTGACCTTCGAAGAGGCCGTCGCCCGGGCCGCCAGGCTGGTGCGTGCGGCCGGCTCGTCCGGCGAGGCGCGGCTCATCTTCACCCCCAATCCGGAGATGCTCTACCGGGCGGCACGGGACCCCGGGTTCGCGGCCGAGCTCGGCTCGGCCGACATGCTGGTCGCTGACGGGGTTGGTGTCGTCTGGGCCTCGCGCGTCCTCGGCGCGCCGCTCCCCGAGCGCGTGTCAGGCGTGGACCTCCTGACCCGCCTCATGGAGAAGGGCCGGGAGGTGCACGGCGACCGCCCCTTGTGCCTCTTCCTCCTCGGGTCGCGCCCCGGGGTGGCCGAGGAGGCGGCGGCCAGGATAAGGGAGCGCTACGACGGGGTCGCGGTCGTGGGCTGGCACCACGGGTACTTCTCGCCGGAGGAGGAGGCCGGGGTCCTTTCCGCGGTGCATAGGGCCCGTCCCGACCTCCTTGTCGTCGGTCTGGGGAGCCCCAAGCAGGAGAAGTGGCTCGTCCGGCACAGGGCGGCCCTCGGGGGGATGGCGGCCGTGGGAATCGGGGGGGCGCTGGACGTGCTCTCGGGAAGGACCCGGCGCGCTCCGGCCTGTCTGCGCCGCCTGGGGCTCGAATGGGTCTACCGGATACTGAGCCAGCCGCGCGCTCGGCTCGGACGGGTCCCGGCCCTGGTGGGGTTCGTCGCGGAGGTCTTCCGCGCCCGCCTCGGGCGGGGTCGGGCCCGCGGGGGTCGAGCGCTTCGAACCTGAATTCGGGAGGAATGGTGTTGGACCTGAAGACAGCCGGCAGGGTCACCCTGGGCCCGCGGGAGCTGGCCCTAGTGGCGGCCAGGGTCAGACGGCGCATCGTGGAGATGATCGGCCGGGCCGGGTCGGGGCATCCGGGAGGGTCCCTGTCCGCGGCCGACATCCTCGTCACCCTTTACTTCGGGGGAGTGATGAACGTCGACCCCTCCAGGCCGCGCTGGCCCGGACGTGACCGTCTCGTGCTGTCCAAGGGACACGCGGCACCGGCCCTGTACGCCGTTCTGGCCGAGCGCGGGTTCTTCCCCGTGGAGGACCTCGCGGGCCTGCGGGACATCGACTCCCATCTCCAGGGACACCCGGACATGAAGGGCACGCCCGGGGTGGACGCCTCCACCGGCTCCCTCGGGCAGGGGCTGTCCTTCGCCGTAGGGCTCGCCCTGGCCGGCAAGCTCGACCGGGCCCCGTGGAGGGTCTACGTCGTCCTCGGGGACGGCGAGGTCCAGGAGGGCCAGATATGGGAGGCGGCCATGGCGGCGGCCCACTACCGGCTGGACAATCTCACCGCCTACCTCGACCACAACGGCCTGCAGATCGACGGCCGGGTCGAGGACGTCATGTCGATCAGCCCGGTCGCCGCCAAGTGGCAGGCCTTCGGGTGGCACGTCATCGAGGTCGACGGGCACGACATGGAGCAGATTCTCGGGGCTGCCGCCGAGGCGGCCGAGGTGAAGGGGAGGCCGACGATGGTCGTCGCCCGCACGGTCAAGGGGCGGGGGGTCAGTTTCATGGAGAACCGGGCCGAGTGGCACGGCAAGGCCCCGACACCGCAGCAGCTCGCAGAGGCCATGCGCGAGCTGGGTGCCGCCGACCCGGACGGCCCGGCGGACCGCGCCGACGTCGGCGCCGGAGAACGAGGGGGGGAGGACGGGCAGTGAGCACGACACGCGGCGGGTCGCCGGACCAGGCCGAGGCCGTCGCCACCAGGGAGGCCTACGGCCGGGCCCTCGTCGAGGTGGGCCGCAGGCACCCGGAGGTGGTCGTCCTCGACGCCGACCTCTCCGGCTCGACCAAGACGGCCCTTTTCGCGAGGGAGTTCCCTGACCGGTTCTTCAACATGGGCATCGCCGAGGCCAACCTCATCGGGGTGGCGGCCGGCCTGGCTGCGGCGGGGAAGGTCCCGTTCGCCAGCACTTTCGCCGTCTTCGCGCCCGGGCGGGTCTACGACCAGCTCAGGGTGTCGGTGGCCTACGCGGACCTCGGCGTGAAGGTCGCCGCCACGCACGCCGGCCTCACCGTGGGTGAGGACGGCGCGACCCACCAGGCCCTCGAGGACATCGCCCTGACGAGGGTCCTCCCGAACATGACCGTGATCGTCCCCGCGGACGCCAGCGAGACAAGGGCCGCCGTCCACGCGGCGGTGGACCACCCCGGCCCCGTCTACCTGAGGCTCGGCCGTGCTCCGGTCCCGGTCATCTACCCCGAGGACCACTCCTTCACCATCGGCCGCTGGGACGTGCTGAAGGAAGGACGGGACCTCACCCTCATCGCCTGCGGGCTCATGGTCGACATATGCCTCCAGGCCGCGGTGGCCCTGGCGGGTGAGGGCGTCCTCGCCGGGGTGGTGAACGCCTCCACGCTGAAGCCTCTCGACACGTCGACCCTTCTCGAGGTCGCCCGCCGGACGGGAGCCATCGTGACGGCCGAGGAGCACAGCGTCATCG
>DPMO01000230.1 GCA_003541445.1 Clostridiales bacterium
CCGGAGGCGTTCACCCTCGAGCCGGGCGGCCGCCAGGAGATCACCCTGACCGTCACCGTCCCTCAAGGCACGCCCGACGGCCAGTATTACGCGGCCTATTTCATCGAGGCGTCCTCTCCTGACGGCGGCACAGACGGGTCGACGGTGGAGATAGGGGGCAGTCTGGGGGCGATCGTCTGCCTCTACGTCGGCGAGGACGTCGCGCGGTCCGCCCGGCTCGTCCCCTATCACAGGGTCCCCCGGACGGCGGGTCCCCCGGAAGGCCTGGCGGCGGTCAGGACGTCGTTGGTGCACTGGTGGCGCTGCCTGGTCATCGCCCGCCGGAACGTGGCCTTCATCTCTGAAGGGCACCCTCTGAAGGTGTTCGTCCCCATCGAGAACACGTGTGACGCCTACATCCAGCCTCGGGTCACACTCCGGTTCTACGAGGGAGACGTCCTCCGGCGCGAGGTCGTCTATGAGAGCGAGATCATCATGCCCGGCCTGTCGAAGGTCATGGAGATAGACTGGCCCGATCCGCCCCTGTTCGGGCGGTTCCGCCTGGACCTACACATCGAGTACCACGGCCCGGAGCCCATCGAGGCGACGCGCAGCTTCTGGGTCGTCCCCGTCAAGGGTCTGATGGGCCTGGTCCTGCTCGCCTTCGGCCTGGGGTACGCCGCCTCCGGCCGGGGCAGGGCCCGCTCCACCCGGGGCCGCCCGCCGGCGGCACCCGGCACACGGTGAGCCGAAGCGGAGGGACCGGACCGTGGGCCTCGGACGAAGGATGAGAGGAGTCAAGAGAAGGAGCCCTCCGGCGGCTGGCGCAGGCCTGCGTCACCTTGCGCCATGCCTGTGCCTCGTCCTCGGTCTGGCTCTCCTTCTCGCCTCATCCTTCGGCGGGACGGCCAGGGCCGCGCTCGCCTCCCTGACCATCTCCTCTGTCGAGACCTACAACCACGACGGGTCGCCCGGCAACGGCACGGTCGATTTTGGAGAGGTATACCCGGGCACGCAGGTCACCATCTCGCCGGCCGTCGTCTTTCACGTCACGAGCGAACTCGAGTGGCGCCTCGACATGTGGTCCGAGGCCTTACCCTCCGGATGCCTCCTCGAGCAACAATTCCAGAGCAGCGGCTCCTGGACGGTCGTCTCCGCCGAGGTCCAGGCCCTTCTCGAAGCCGAGGCGCCGTGTGACGACGCCCCGTACCCGCAAGACCTGCGGCTCTCACCCGACTGGACGGCAACCCCCGGCTCCTGGACCGTCACCGTTACTTACCAGGCCGACTTCACCGACAAGACCCCGCCCGTCGGAGCCGTCTCCATCGACGGCGGAGCCACCCACACCAACGACACCTCCGTGACCCTCGACCTGACGGCGAGCGACAATGAGTCGGGGCTCGACGCCATGCGCTTCTCCGACGACGGGACGACCTGGTCGGCGTGGCAGGACTTCGCCCCGACGGCGCCCTGGACCCTGCCGTCAGGTGACGGCGAGAAGACCGTGTGGGCCGTCTTCCGCGACCGGGCCGGGAACGAGTCGGAGCCCGTCTTCGACACCATCGTGCTCGACACCATGCCGCCCGTCATCTCGGGGGAGACGGTGACCGGCATAACGGCCACCACGGCCGACATCACCTGGCAGACCGACGAGGAGGCCGACGGCCAGGTCGAGTACGGGCCAGACACCTCCTACGGGTCCTTCTCGCCGAAGGACACGAGCTATGCCCTCGAGCGGACGATAACCCTGACCGCTCTGGAGCCCGCGACCCTCTACCACTTCCGCGTCCTCTCCTCGGACCGGGCCGGGAACGACTCGACCGGCGCCGACCACACCTTCACGACCCTCTGCGCCGCGCCGGAACTCACCGTCAGGTCCGTCAGGCAAGGGTGGAGGCTCTACGCCGAGCTCACCTGGACCGCGCCTTCGGGGGCCGTGTCCTACAATCTCTACAAGAGGGACGTCCTGGCGCAAGACCCCTTCACTCTCCTCACGTCGACCGAAGACACGTGGCACCGCGATCAGCTGCCGTCCTCAGCGCCTTACGAGTTCGAGTACTACGTAGCCGCCGTGGATTCCCTCGGCCGGGAGTCGGCGCCGTCGAACATCGTCTCGGCCAGTGGCACCACGGAACCGCCGGTGATATCCGACGTCCAGTCCGACCCGGCCGACGTGACCTGCCTCGTGACTTGGGAGACCGACGAGCCCGCGACGAGTCAGGTGAGGTACGGGACCACCCCGGGCTCCTACCCCTTCGAGACGCCGCAGGACACGTCTCTGGTGACCTCGCACGCCGTCACCCTGACCGGGCTCGAGCCTGAGACCACCTACTACTTCGTCGTCCTCTCCGGGGACGCCCAGGGGAACGAGAGCCAGTCCGCGGAGCACCCCTTCACGACTCTGGCCGTGGCGGTCCCGCCTCCCCCGGAGAACCTCAGGGTCGAGCGGGTCTGGCCCAACCACCAGTTCGTCGAGCTGGCCTGGGACCCGGTGGCCTCGGCCGAACTCTACTACGTCTACCAGCGCGACGCCGCCGAACCCGGCGCCCCCTGGGAGCTCCTGAACCCGGAGGGCACGACGGGAACCACCTACAGGGCGAGGTTGGTGCTGGACAGCACCGACTTCTGCGTGACGGCCTGGAACCAGGCCGGTGAGAGCGACTACTCGGACCCGGTGAACGTCACCAAGCCCTAGACGCCTGGTTCACAGGCCGCCTCCTCGACGATGAGCCGCGCCTTGTAGGCGTCCACCGTGGCCATGACCCCGAGGGGAAGAGTCCACTTGTCATACCCGTGCCCGAAGGGCAAGCCGCTGAGAACCGGCCGCCCGAGCCCGGCCAGGCGGTCGGCCAGGACGTCGTCCACGGAGACGAGGTCCTGTCTCTCGTCGCCCGGAAGAACCCCGATCTCATCCCCGGGAGGAGCTTCTGCCTCATCCTCACGGGAAGTGCGGTCCCTGCCCCCGGCCGGCTCGGGCTCCGGCCGGCCCCGGCCGGTTGCGCAGTCCACCATCTCCCCGACCACCACGCCGGCCGCGGAGGCGAGCTTCCCCGCCAGGGCGAGCTGGGTCAGCATCCGGTCCACCCGGTAGGGCTCCTCCCGGACGTCCTCGATGAGGAGCACCGCACCGCGCGCATCCACCTCGTAGGGCGTCCCCATGAGAGCCGAGAGGAGGCTCAGGTTCCCTCCGGTGAGCGGGCCCGAGGCGCGCCCGGCCGAGAGCACCTCGCCTGAGGGGCGGTCCTCGGGAAGGGGCAGGACGTCGAGCGGGTCCGACAAGGTGACGGCCTTGACGAGGCAGTCGAGGGTGAACCGGGTCAGCTTCTCGCCCAGGCTCTCGACCCCGGGGCCGTGGAAGGTCACGACTCCGGCCTCACGGGCCAAGGCAG
>DPMO01000149.1 GCA_003541445.1 Clostridiales bacterium
CGCCGGAAGCGCTCGAGGTCGAAGTCCACGTGAGGAAGGAGGTCGACCTTGTTGAGCACGCACGCCGCGGCCTTCTCGAAGATGGCCGGATACTTCCGCGGCTTCTCGTCACCTTCCGTGACACTGGCCACGACCACCTTGAGGTCCTCGCCGAGGTCCCAGCCGGCCGGGCAGACGAGGTTCCCGACGTTCTCCACGAAGAGGAGGTCGAGCCGGGCAAGATCGAGTTCCTCCGCCGCGCCGATGACCATGTTGGCGTCGAGGTGGCAGGCTCCCTCCGTGTTGACCTGGACCGCGGGCGCGCCCTTCCGCTCGATGCGTTCGGCGTCAAGGGCCGTGGCGATGTCGCCCTCGATGACCGCGGCCCGCAGGTCGCCGAGGTTCTCCAGCGTCCTCTCAAGGAGGGAGGTCTTGCCTGACCCGGGCGAGCCGATGAGGTTCACGGACAGGACCCCCAGCTCGCTGAGCCGCCTCCGGAAGCCGTCCGCCAACTGGTCGTTGGCCTTGAGGATGTCGCGCGCCAGCTTGATCTTCATGCCCACACCTCGCCTCGGTCACTCGCCTTCGTAGAAGTCCACCCGGAGCTCCCGGCCGGAGATGAACTCGGGGGCCCCGGCTCCGCACCTGGGACACAAAAGAGCCCAGTTCGTCGCCGCGTCACCGTCGTCCTCGCCGTACTCCAGCCCGCACCGACAGCACCTGCACCGTACGGGCGGCTCTTCGATGACGAGCCTGGCCCCCCGGAAGAGACGTGCCGTCTCGTCGCCGGCCGACCCGTCCGGGGACCCGTCCTCTGCCGCACTGTCCCCGGCCTCGTCCCCGGCTCCGTCCCGGGCTCCCGTCAGGACCTCGAAGGCGAACCTCAGGGCGTCCGGCAGAGCCCCCGACCGCCGCCCCACGACAAGGGCCACGGTCTTCACTCTCGTCACGCCCTCGGCCGCGGCGCTCTCCCGGATGGTCCTGAGAATCTGGTCCATCAGGCCCAGCTCGTGCGTAGTCCCACCCCCGCTGAAGAGGCCGAGAAGGGTCTAGTCAGGCCCGCCTGCGTCCGGGCCGCCCTCGTCCGGGACCCGGACCGCACCTTCCTCGTGCGGAGCCCGAACCGTACCTTCCCCGCAGGCGGCCAGGACCTCACGCACGACTCGGCTGACCGCATCGACGACCTGCGGCAGGTTCTCGGCCACACTCGGGCTCAGCTCCTCGGAGAACGTCTTCACGTCGGCCGCCTCCACAGCCAGGACGCGCAGCAGTCTCGGGAGAGGAAGGCCCAGCCTTCGGCCAAGCTTCCACGCTGTCGCCAGGTCCACCTGGTGGGAAAGTCCGGTCGTCCCGAGATGTGTCGTGTCCTCAAGGAAGCCGACGTCCAGCTCGAAGACCTCGCCCGGAGCCGCGCGGCCGGTCACGGCGGCGTCCACCAGCACGGCGGCGTCGTAGCCGGAGAGAAGGTCGATGAGGTCGAGCCCCCCTACGGACGCCTCGACGAAGGTCACGGGAAGGCCGGCGCCGTCGAGGCGCCGGCTCACCTCCCGGACGACGATCAGGCCCACGGCGTCATCGCGGAGGATGGGGTTGCCGATACCGACGACAAGCACCCGGCTCAAAGGGGGTCTCCTTCCAAACGGACGATAGGCCCCGACGGCAGGGTCAGGGCGGAGCGGACGGGTCCGGGGGCCGGAGAGCTTGGCTCCCGCCCCCGGACCCTTCGTCTCTCGCTCGTCGGCTACCTTTCGAGGGTGCGGACGAGGTTGCCTTCGTGGTCGTAGATGTTGGCCACGAGCGGCATCTCACCCGGGAGGCTGTGCGTCGCACACCCGAAGCACGGGTCGTAGGCCCGGAAGGCCATCTCGACCATGTTGAGGAGCCCTTCTCTGACCTCGCCCTTCTTGATGACCGCCTGTGCGGCCTTCTTCACGGACATGCAGATGGCCGCATGGTTGTTCCCGGTGGCGACGATCAGGTTGACCGCGCGGACGATACCGCGCTCGTCCGTCTTGTAGTGATGGAAGAGGGTCCCGCGGGGAGCCTCGATGACGGCCGCGCCCTCGTCCGGCGTCTCCGTCGGCAGGGTCCGGATCTCGTCACTGGTGATCTCGGGGTCCTCGGCAAGCTCGAGCAGGCGCTCGGCGGCGTAGAGGAGCTCGACGAGCCGGGCCCAGTGGTTCGCCAGGGTCGCCTGGACCGGCTTCCCGCCGAGGGTCTCGAAGTACTTCTCATAGGCCTCCTGGGCCGCCGGAGTAGCCATCCCGTCGGCGGCGTTGAGCCGGGCCAGCGGCGCCACGCGGTAGATACCGCTGTCCTGGCCGTCGACGAACCCCTTCCATCCCTTGGCCTTGAGATAGGGGAACTTGAGGTAGGTCCAGGGCTCGACGTGCTCGGCGATGTGCTCGAGATAGGCCGACCCCCGGGCGGGGAACTTGACGATCTCCTTCCCCGTCGTGTCCACAACGCGGACGAAGCCGTCGTAGAAGTTCACCTTGTTGTTCTCGTCCACCAGACCCATGTGGTGGGTCGTCAGCTTGTAGCCGTCGGAGAGGATGAGGTCCACGTAGGCCTTGTTGGCCAGGACCACGTCGTCGAAGAGTTTCAGGGAGAACTTCGCGAACTCGACCTCCGACTTGGCCCACTCGACGACCTGCTTCTGCTCTTCCTTGGTGAGCCCCTTGGAGACCCCGCCGGGCAGGCCCATGACGGAGTGGGTGGCGCGGCCGCCGAGCATCTCCTGTATCTTCTGCGCGTAGGACCGGTGCTTTATCACCGACCCGCCGGTCTCGACCCCCACCTTCGCCACCACGCCGAGGATGTTCCTCTCCGCGGGGTCGGCCTCGGGTCCGAGGACGAAGTCCGGCGCGGCCAGGGCGTAGAAGTGGGCGATATGGGAGTGGATCATGTGGGCGCAGTAGAACAGCTCGCGCAGCTTCTTGGCTGCCGGGGGCGGGTCGACCTTGTAGAGGTCGTCCAGGGCCCTGGTCGAGCAGATGTGGTGCGCGCTCGGGCAGACGCCGCAGATGCGCGGGGTGATGCGGGGGAGCTCCTCGGCGGGCCGCCCTTCACAGAACTTCTCGAAGCCGCGCAGTTCCACGACCTGGAAGTAGGCGTCGTCGACGTTCCCTTCCTCGTCGAGGAAGATCTCGATGCGGCCGTGCCCTTCCAGCCTTGTGATGGGGTCGATGGTCACGCGCTTCATGACGCCGCCTCCTCTCCTTCTTCGGCCTTCTCCTCCAGGCCGAGGGACTTGTTGCGGATTCTCAGGAGGGAGTCAGCCAGGGTGAACCGGTAGAAGGTCCCGAGCGGGTCCACGATGCCGTCCAGGACCTCGGCCAGCTCGGCCTCTTCCTTCCCCTCCACAAGGGTCGCCGCCGCGCTCAGCATGCTCGCCCCGTGCTCGAGCGCCTCGGGGGTAGGCCCGAAGCACCCGCGGCAGGGCATGTTGGCGTCAAGGCAGCGCTCCCCGCAGCCCTCCCGGGTCACCGGCCCGGAGCAGATGATGCCCTGCTCCAGGAGGCACTTTTCCGGGTCGGGGACGAACTCGTGGACGCGGTGGAAAGCGGTGACCTTCTTGTCCTCCTTCTTGCGCTTGCACGTGTGGCAGAGCGACCTCTCCCCGGCGATGGTGCTGCCCTTCGGAGGCAGCTTGCCTTCGACGATGGCCGTTATGGCCTCCCAGACGAGCTCCGGCGGAGGCGGGCAACCGGGGAGGTAATAGTCGACCTCGACCACGTCGTCGAGCTTGTAGACGGCGTTGTAGAACTCCGGCAGGTGGAGGTCCCCCTGGGGCACCGACAGCTTCGTCTGGGGCCTGACCCGGCCCGGGTTGTCCGTCGACGGGGTCGTGTCGTAGACGCGGCGGAAGATGCTCTCCCGGTCGAACTGGTTGGCCAAGGCCGGGATGCCGCCGAAGCAGGCGCAGGCGCCGAAGGCGACCAAGACCTTGCTCTTCTGGCGCAGGAGTTCGGCCAGCTCGCGCTGTTCGGAGTTGCGGACGGCCCCGTTGAAGAGACAGACGTCTACGGACTGGTCGGCCAGGGCCTCGACATCCTTGTACTTGAAGTCGAGAGCGACCGGCCAGAGGACGATGTCGGCCACCTCGGCCACGGTGAGGATCTTCTCGTCGATGTCCAGGACGGCTATTTCGCACCCGCCGCAGCTCGCCGCCCAGTAGAGGGCGAGCTTGAGCTTCTTCTTGGCCTCAGGCATTTCCGCCCCCCCCTTCGGCCCTCAGGGCAAGCCCGTCGGCTCGGCCGAGCCGCTCCGCGGTGGAGCCCAGCGGGCCGAGTTCGCGGACCGCCTTGACCAGCTCTTCGGCGACACGGGCGAACTTGTCGCCCTCACCGCCGGAAATCCATTCCAGACGGAACCGGCCCGGTTCGATGCCGAACTGCTCGAGCAGACGCTCGAAGACGAGCTTCCGCTTGAGGGTCTTGTAGTTGCCCTCAAGGTAGTGGCAGTCACCCGGGTGACAGCCGCCGACGAGGACGCCGTCGGCCCCCTCGTGGAAGGCCTTGAGGACGAACGCGGGAGAAACGCGTCCGGAGCACATGACCCGGATGATGCGCAGGTTGGCCGGGTACTTCAGGCGG
>DPMO01000120.1 GCA_003541445.1 Clostridiales bacterium
CGAGACTCTCAACCGGGCGGCGACACGACCCAGAGACAGGCGGCCGGCTCGTCCCCCTCGTTGGCCAGAGCCTCCACGGTCTCGAAGAGGAGATAGGCCGCGTCACCTGTCCTGAGCCTCATCGTCCGCCCGTCCCCGAGGGTCAGCGTCAGTTCCCCGGCCGTCACGAAGATGAGGTCCTCGCGTTCGTGAACGAACGGTAGCGACTCCAGTCTCCCCCCTGGAGGGATTTCAACGACCACGGGCTGCATCCGCCGGTTCCGCGAACCGAGGAACGGCAGGAGCTCCACCCTCGACAGGCCGCTCCCGTCTCCGGCAGGGCCGCTCCGGGCCTGTCCCTCCGCTTCCGAGGGCACCACGACCCGCCTCCGCCCGGCCCTCCGGACGATGAGCCACTCCTCCGGGCTCATGTCTCCGACCAGCACCGACACGGTGGTGCCCAGGGCCTTGGCGATGGCGTGCAGGGTCGAGTAGGATGGTGACACCTCGCCGCGCTCGAGCTGATAGATGAAGCTTCTCGACACGCCCACCGCCTCGGCCAGCCCCCTGACCGACATCCTCCGGTTCTCGCGGAGCCGCTTCAGACGCGTTCCGAGTGACACACCTGACCCTTCCCTCGTCCCCGCCATGGGCGGGTGTCTCTTCCCGTCCCGGGGGTCATGCTCCACACCATACTTTGTGATTGTGGGCACTATCGTTTTATCGATAGAGTAGCAGTATCGGTGCACACTTGTCAACCACCTTGAACCCAGGAGCCCTCCTCTCCCACCTCGACCAGCGAGTCCCAGTGAGGCGGGGCCCATCCGCGGGCATCCTTCCATGCGGAGGGATGAAGACAAAACCCCCGGCCGTCGACCAGCGGGGGTGCGAACGCTGAAGGGAGGCCGAAGGCAGATGCTCAAATGCAGGAACTGCGGGAACGAGTGGCAGGAAGTGATTCCGAAGCCCACCCCGCCGAAGCACTGCCCGAAGTGCGGGGCACCGGAGGTCATCAGGACGGCTCCCCCCAAGACCTGAAGCCGCCGTGAAGGGCGGGGCGTTGACCGGAGACGACCGCACCTGGTAGAATGGGTGCCGGCGTGACACAACTTTAGAGCGGAGTCAGCTTCCTTCGGGGCTGGGTGAGGGTCGGCGGAAAGCCGCCCAATTCCCGACCGGCGGTGATGCCTCCCGTGTGGAGGACGAGCCCGCGAACCTTCGTGGCCGATCCGGTGAGACTCCGGAGCCGACAGTAAAGTCTGGATGGGAGAAGGAAGAGCCCGCGTCCTGTGGCTTGCTTCCGATGCGCTCCGAAGGTCCAAGGCCTCGGAGCGTCTTTCCTTCAGGGGGCTGACGTCCCGCCGCGCGGAAGGGGTCCGTTCCATGACCATCACCGAAGAGCACCACGCACGCGCCGGCACCGCCGCCGGCGGCAGGAGAGGCGGCACGAGGGCCGCTCAGCGCACGAGAGTCCTCGTCAGGGTCGGTATGCTGGGGGCGGCGGCCTTCGCCCTCATGTTCACTGAGTTCAACATCCCCGGTTTCCCGGTGTTCCTCCAGTACGACCCGGGCGACGTCCCGGCCCTCATCGGCGGCTTCGCCATGGGACCTCTGGCCGGGGCCGGTGTCTCCCTCGTCAAGGGCGTCCTCTTCCTCCTCTCCGGGAAGGACGAGGCCGGTTGGCTCGGGACGGCGGCCAATCTCGCCACGAGCCTGTCGCTCGTGCTCACCGCCGCCCTGGTCTACGCCAGGGTCCGGACGCGTAAAGGAGCCGTCCTGGGCCTCGCCCTCGGCACCTTGACCATGGTGAGCGTCATGGCCGTCCTCAACTACTATTTCTTCCTTCCAATCTGGGGCGTGCCCGCAGCGGCCCTCGGGGAGACGGTCCGGATGACGATGCTCTTCAACCTCGTCAAGGGCGTCCTCACCTCGACCCTGACCTTCCTGGTCTACAAGAAGGTCAGCCCGCTCCTGCGCGCTTAGCGGGTTGTGGCGGAGGGAGCCGGCTTCCGACGGGGCGCCTCCCCGTCGCGGGGCCGGCTCCCGGTCGCACGGCCGGCTGACGGGCGCCCCCTCCGACCGGCGGCCGGCCCGCCTTCGAGGCGGTCGCGCCTCCCGGCAAGGGCTCAGCGGCAGGGCGGGAGGCTGTAGTCCCCGTCGTCCGCCTCCTCCTCCGGAAGACTGACGGTGACGCCGAGCTCGGTCACCTTCGCGACCAGCTCCAAGACGGCGCTGATCACCTCTGCGTGCGACCATGTCAGGGGAGCCACCGAGAGCGGCTGGCCTGAATAGGGGTGCAGCTGCTCCGGCAGGTGACCGCCGGGCATGGCGTGGGTCCTGGCCCACTCCAGGATGGACAGGGCCACCTTGAGCTCGTCGGCCGTCTCGGCCTTGGCCGTGTACCACCGCGCGAGCCACATGGTGCAGATGATCCACGGGTTCCCCGGGACCCGCTCGATGTCGTCGCTCTTCTTGAAGTAGTGGTCATTGGTGTAGCGGGCGATCCCTCCGACGGCGGTCTGGACCCAGAGGCGGTCCCGGACGAGCTTCATCGTCTCCACGACCCGCGGGTCCGTGGCGGGAAGGAGCCCGAAGAGGACAACTCCGAACAGGCTGGAGTCCAGGGTGTAGTCGGGAGAGAAGCCCTCCGGGGTCACGTAGACCCCTCTCAGGAACCGTCCCAGTTTGGCGTCGTACAAGTGCTTGAGGGCGGCCTCCCGCACCTCGCGGGCGGCCCTCCGCCAGCGGGCCGCCGCCGGGTCTCCGAAGAGGGTCCCGAGGTCGGCCGCCGCCAGGAGGCCGGCGTAGGTCGAGGCCGCGGTGTAGGTGAAGACACCCTGCCTCTCCTCCCAGAGGTCCCAGGACGGCAGGGGCAGTTTGGTCTTCGGGTCGCGGTAGGAGACCAGGAACTCGGCCGCCGGTTCCACCAGGGTCGGATAGAGGGAGTCGATGAACTCGATGTCCCGGCGGCGCCGGTAGTGGTGGCCGAGGGCCCACAGGACGCTGGCCGTCTCGTCCTCCTGGACCGGGAGGATGAACTCACCCTTCGGGACCCACGGGTGCCAGCTCGACCCGACCGAGCCGTCCGGATGGTACTTGTGCCACAGGAAGCCCCCGCTCGACAGGGCCCGCTCGCAGAACCGGAAGAACCGCGAGGTCAGGGCGTGGTGGCCGGCCAGGTCCAGCGCATAGGCGACCATCGCCCCGTCACGCGCCCACACGTAGCTGTAGTGGTCGCGGTTGTGCCGCAGGATGTCGCTGTCGTTGGCGGCCAGGATGCCGCCCCGGTCGTCGATCTGGGTGCGGGCGACGAGGACGCTGCGCTTGAAGAAGGAGGCCAGCGGGCCCGGAAGACACCCGAGCTTGCGGTCCTCCTTCTCCACCCAGCTCCGCCAGAAGGTGGCGGTCTCGTTTATGAGCCGCTCGGGCCCTGCGGAAAGGACCACCCGGTGGACGGCCTGGGCGCTGTCGAAACCGACCCCGACGGCGATCCAGTAGTAGAGGGTCTCCTGCCCGCCGGCGGGAAGGTCCATCTCGAAGGCTATGGCGCTGTCGACCGACCCCTGGGAGATGGGATGCCCCTCGAGGCGGCCGTCCTCGGCGTCCCTCCAGGTCCCCTCGGCTCCGGCGAAGCGCTTCCGGCCGGTCGAGAACTCGGAGATGCCCCTCCCCTTCCCCTTGCCGGCCCCCGGTCCCGTGCGCCCGTCGATGATGAGACAGCGCTTCCTCTTGTAGTGGTAGATGGCCCTGAGGTCGGGGTCGAAAAGGGCCGTGTCCCCTATGTCCGACTCGTCGATGTTGAAGTCGTTGGCGAAGAAGACCTTCAGACGCCGGGCCTCGGGCCGGAGGTTCTTTATGACCACCCGCCGGAGGAAGACGTTGTGCCTGTAGTGCACGGTGTCATTGACGACCAGGGAAAGCCCGAAGTTCTCGTTCTCGACCCGGCAGTCCGTGACCAGGGTGTCCTCGAGGTAGCCGAGGCGCTTCACCCAGGCCGGCTCGTCCATCCAGGTGAAGCGGCCCTCGGCCCAAAAGCCCATCATGTTCCGACGGCCCTCGATCTGGTTCATCATCCCGACGTAGGGGTGGTAGAAGTCCCGCATCACCAGATCGGCGTCGAAGTTGATCAGAAGGTCGCCGTTCCCGACGCTGAGCGGTCTGGGCAGTTTCGTCAAGACCTCCCGCCAGGCTGGCAGAATAACGTCCGCGGCCGGAAGGTATTTTACACTCGTGCCCGTGGACTATGCCTTCCCCACTGACAGCCGTGGGAACGCCGGCCCGGAGCCGGCGCCTGGAGCCTGTCGGAAGCAGCGGTCCTCGAGGCGGCTTAGGGGGGCTTCTGGCGTAATGAGCGGCTGGCTTCTCCTTGCGGCCATCCTCGTCGCCGCGGCGATAGGATGGCTTATATATGTCAACTCGAGCCTTGCCGCCGGCCGCCGGGTCGGTCGCCGGGACGACCGGGACGGGGCCAGAGGCGCTTTCGAGGCCGAGACAGAAGCCGAAAGAGGAGAAGAAGGCGCAGGCAGGGAGGGGCCTACCAGGGGACTTCGCCGGGGACGCTGGTTCCGCGTGAGAGAAGCGGTGGCCGACACCGAGTTCTCCGCGGAGACGTTCGTCCCCCCCGAGGTCCGTGAGCCCGAAGCCCGCGAACAGGAGGCCGAAGCCCCTCCTGAGGCGGTCCGGACCCGGGCCCGGCGTGAGCCTCTGGCCGTCCCCACTTGGGAGCACCCCATCCCGTGGTCCTACGGAAAGACCCATCTCGTGGCCATGGTCCGCGACCCCTACTGGATCTTCGCCTACTGGGAGCTGACGGCAGAAGTCCACCGGGCCGCCGAGGAGCAGGTGGGCCGTGAGGCCTGGATGCACGCCAGGCCCGTCATCAGGGTCTACGACGTGACCGGGGGTTCCCACTACGACGTCGCCGTGAACGAGGAGGCCCGGAACTGGCACCTCAACGTGGGCCAGCCCGACCGCACCTGGTACCTCGAGATAGGACGTCTGACCGAGGCCGGGGAGTTCATCATGCTCGCACGCTCGAACACGGTGCACACCCCGCGGGACATGCCTTCCGACGTCATCGACGGGCGCTGGCCGCCCCTCCTCCGGGAGGAAGGGTTCTGGCCGGAAGGCATGCCCACCTCACCACCGGGCCCGCCGGCCAGTCCCGGCATGCCCGGCTCCGCCTTTGGAGGTGCACCCGAGCGTGGTCTTTGACGGCAGCCCCAGAGGGTACGTGGCGATCCTGCTGCACGCGCACCTGCCCTATGTCCGCCACCCGGAACAGCCCGGTTTCCTGCCGGAGAGGTGGCTCTTCGAGGCCGTCATCGAGTGCTACATTCCCCTCCTCCAGGTGTTCGAGAGGCTGACCCACGACGGGGTGCCCTACCGCATCGTCCTGTCCATGAGCCCGACTCTCCTGGCCATGCTCTCCGACGACCTCCTCAAGGAGCGCTTCGCGGCCTATCTGGACAAGATGTCCGACCTGGCCGAGAGGGAGGTCCACCGGACGCGGGACGACCACCGCTTCGCCCCCCTGGCACAGATGTACCGCGACCGCCTGGCCTGGGTCTCCCGGGTCTACCACGACTCTTACCGGCGCGACATCCCGGGCGCCATCCGCCGGCTGGCCGAAGCCGGGAACGTCGAACTGGCCACCTCGGCCGCGACACACGCCTACCTGCCCCTCATCGGCCTCTACCGCTCCGCCGTCGAGGCCCAGGTGGAGTTCGGACTGAGGCAGTTCAGGCGGCTCTTCGGCCGCGACCCGGCCGGCTTCTGGCTCCCGGAGTGCGGCTACCGTCCGGGCCTCGACCAGACCCTGACGGAGAAGGGGCTCAGATGGACGTGCCTTGAGACCCACGGCGTCCTGTTCGCCGCCCCCCGGCCGAGGTACGGCGTCTTCGCCCCCGTCGTGACCCCTCACGGCCTCCACTGCTTCGGGCGGGACCCGGAGAGTTCCCGGCAGGTGTGGTCAAGCAAGGAGGGCTATCCCGGGGACTTCTGGTACAGGGAGTACTACCGGGACATCGGCTACGACCTGGACTACGACTACATCAAACCGTTCCTGGCCCCGGACGGGTCACGCACCCATACCGGCTTCCGCTACTGGCGCGTGACGGGGCCCGGAGACCATAAGGAGCCCTACGACCCCGGCCGGGCGGCCGAGCGCGCCGACGTCCACGCGGGCCACTTCATGTGGGCCCGCCAGAAGCAGGTGGAATGGCTCGCCGGGGTCCTGGACCGCAAGCCCATCGTCGTCGCGCCCTACGACGCGGAGCTTCTCGGCCACTGGTGGTTCGAGGGGCCGCAGTGGCTCGAGCTCGTCATCCGGAAGAGCGCCTACGACCAGAGGGACTTCGCCCTCGTGACCCCGACGGACTACCTGGCCGAGTACCCGGTCAACCAGCCGTCGGAGCCCATCGAGTCGAGCTGGGGCTGGAAGGGCTACAACGAGGTGTGGCTCCAGGAAGCAAACGACTGGATCTACCGGCACCTGCACCGGGCGGCCGAGATCATGGAGGGCCTGGCGGCCGACTTCACGGACCCGGACCCCGTCGAACGCCGGGCCCTCGACCAGGCCGCCCGGGAGCTCCTCCTGGCCCAGGCGAGCGACTGGCCGTTCATCATGCAGGCCAGGACCATGGACGGCTACGCCAAGCATCGCTTCACCCATCACATCGGCTGGTTCCTGGCCCTGGCCGGCCAGCTCCGCAGCGGCCGCATAGACGAGCGGTGGCTCGACGAACTCGAAAGGACCGACAACATCTTCCCGGACGTCGACTACCGCGTCTTCCGCTACCGGGCCTGGACGCCGGCCCCGTGGGCCCGCGCCAGGGCGCCGGCCGTGGCCGCCGGGAGCTAGCGCCACCGCTGCTCCGGGACGTGCTTGAGGACGCCCTTGGGAGTGAGAACCCAGTCCAGGTGCGGTGAGACAGCCTTCAGGAGGCGCCGGTCGCAGGTGACCAAGGGGACACCCCGCGACTCGGCCGCAGCCAGATAGACCGCGTCATAGAAGGACACACCGTACCACCGGCTGAAGGCCAGGGCGGAATCCATCTCGCCCTCCAGGCTGATTCTTCCGAGGTGGAGACGCCCCAGCACATCCAAGCCCCGCACGGCGGCGGCCTCCGTTGTCCGCCTCCTGCGGAGGGCCACCGACAGCACGTTCCCCAGCTCGTAGAAGAAAAGGTCGGGAACGACGATGCGAAGCCTTCCGAGAACGAATTCCTCCAGGAGAACGACAGCTTCGCAGGCGTCCTCCTCATCGGGTAGGAACCATTTGCCCCCCACGCTGGCGTCGGCGCAGATGGCCCGGACAGCCTCAGCCATCGCCATCCTCGCCCCGGCCGTCCCGGCACTTCCCCTGTAGTGATGGTTCGACCCGG
>DPMO01000293.1 GCA_003541445.1 Clostridiales bacterium
ACCACACCAGGTGCGGGCCTTCGGCATCTCATCGCGCGCCGGCCCTCCGCTCCGGCCGGGCCGGAGAGGCACGCAGGGCGTGGGTGGCCCTCCATCCAGGCCTTCCGGCCCGGATGTCGCCCGTCTCTGGAGGAATCGTTGCAAGCCCCGCGAATCCTGGGGCGGATTCCGTGCCCGGGGAGGTGAGACGATGGCCTACAAGATCACGGAAGACTGCGCCAGCTGCGGTGTGTGTGAACCGGAATGCCCGAACGAGGCCATTTCGGAGGGTGACGAGTACTTCGTCATCGATTCCGACAAGTGCACGGAGTGCGTGGGCTTCTATGATGAACCGCAGTGCGCCGCGGTGTGCCCGGTGGACGCGTGCGTGCCTGATCCGGACCACAAGGAGACGCGCGAGGAACTCCTGGCCAAGAAGAAGAGGATTCACGGGGAGTGACTCTGGACAGGGGACGCCGGGCGTCCCCGGTTGACCGGAGAGCGGAAAGAAAGAGGCGGCCGCAAGACGGCCGCCTCTGCCCATATGCAGGTGCGGTGGGGCGTCGCTTCGGTCCGGCTCAGTCTACCGGGGTCTCGCGCACCGAGAAGCGGTCGAACTCACCCGTGTAGGGTTCCCAGGTGACATGGGTCCGCACCACCTCGGCCCGCGCGGGGCCGTTCCGGCACCACTCCAGCATGGCCCTCACCGAGGGCTCGTTGCCCTCGATGACGACTTCGACCGAACCGTCGGGCAGGTTCCTCACCCAGCCGGTGACACCCAGGCGGGCGGCCTTGTCCCGGGCGTGGGCTCGGTAGTAGACACCCTGCACCTTTCCCTCGACGCGCACGTGGGCCCGGAGCATCATCTCGCGGACTTCGCGCCGGCCTCCCTTCCGACTCGTGCCACCTCTTGCACGCCTCAGAATGTCCAGGCAGCCCACGGTCCCAACACCCCGCTTGAGCTCTTCCCGGGTCGGGCGCGGGGCCGACCCGGTGCGGCGGAGGAAATTCTCGGCCGCGCTGGGGCTTCCCTCCTCAAGAAGGGACGGACGGCCGGCACGGCGGAGCGGGACATCGGGGTCGCGGCGGCGTATTGCTCTCGAGGGAGGTGTTCGGGCGTGGACCCGCCCGCAGGAGCCGGCCTGTCCCAGTCGCGGGCTCCTTTGTTCGAGAATCTTGTGGCCCACACGGGCCGCCGGGCCGCCCGGTTCCACGTGCCCGGCCACAAGGGGGGCAGAGGACCCTTCCGGGAGATGGCCCTGGCCCTCGGCCGGCGGGGGCTTGAGTTCGACCTCACGGAGGTCGGTGACCTCGACGACCTGCACTGCCCGTCCCCGGGCGGCCCGCTCGAGGAGGCCCAGCGCCTGGCGGCCGAGGCCTACGGCGCGGCGGAGGCCCGCTTCCTTGCCGCCGGGGCCACCGCGGGGATCCTGGCCATGGTCCTCGCCGCCGTTCCCCCCGGCCGGACCCTGATGGTGACGGTGCCGTACCACCGCTCCGTGGTCGCGGCGGCCGTCCTGGCGGGTTGCCGGCTGTCCTTGATTCCTCCCCGCCTGGGCGGGCTGTCGGGTCGCCCGCTGCCCGCGTCATCGGACGTCGTGGTCCACGCCCTCCAGCGCGAGCGTCCCGCGGCCCTGCTCGTCACCTCTCCCACCTACGAGGGGTTCTCGGTCGACCTCGGGCCCCTCGCGAGGGCCTGCGCTCGGGAGGGGGTCCCGCTCCTCGTGGACGCCGCCCACGGGGCTCACTTCGGGTTCTCTTCGTGCCTGCCGCCGACCCCGGTCATCTCCGGGGTGTCGGCGTGTGTCGTGAGCCTGCACAAGACGGCCGGCGCCCTGACGCCGGGGGCCGTTCTCCTGACCGGGCGGCGGACGGCCGCCGGGACCGGAGGTCCTGCGGCCCCTCCGTTGGAGGACGGGCGGCTGGCCGCGGCGGTCCGGCTGGTCCATACGACCAGCCCGTCCCACCAGGTGCTGGCTTCGCTGGACCTGGCGCGGAGGAGGCTGGTGCTTGCCGGCGAGCAAGACTGGTCGGCGGCCGCCGAGAGGTCGGAGGAGGTGCGGGAGTGTGTCCGCCGTGAGGCGGGATGGCTGGTTCCGTTCGTCCCCCCTGAGGACGGCCTGGCAGACCCGACCCGCATCGTCTTCGAGGTCGAGCCGTCGGCCCCTCCGGGCCTCACGGGTCTCGGCGTCGCGGCGGCCGCCGCGCGCCGCGGGGTGGACCTCGAGCTGGCCGGGTGGGGGCACGTCGTGGCCGTGGCCGGACCGGCGGACACCCCGCAGGACTGCCGGCGGCTGGCACGGGCCCTGGTGGAAGGGACGCGGCTCGAGGGCGCCGGCGCCGGTGGAAGCCCGACCGCTCCCCGGGCGCGGCCGCGGCGGGAATGGGCCCTGTCCTTGGAGAAAGAGTCTCTGCTGGCCGGGTGTGAGGCTGTCCTGCCGCCCGGGGAGGCCTTCCGGCGGCCGCGCCGGTGGGTGCCTGTGACCCGTTCGGTCGGACGCGTCGCGGCCGACGTGGTCTCGCCCTACCCTCCGGGAGTCCCGCTCGTCCTGCCGGGCCAGCGCATGACAGAGGCGGTCGTCCGGTATCTCGACCTCCTGGCCCGTTCGGGCGCCAGGGTCCACGGCATGTCGGACGGCGGAGTCGAGGTCTTGGCCTGATGTCGACCACACGAGGGTTCTTCATATCCATCGAGGGTGGAGAGAAGGCCGGGAAGACCACCCAGGCCAGGATGCTCGCGGCCTGGCTAGAGGAAAGGGGAGGCGAGGTGGTGCTGACCCGGGAACCGGGCGGCACCCCGGCCGGCGAGGTCATAAGGGACCTCCTGCTGGACCCCGCCGGGTCGAACATCGGTCCGGTCACCGAGGTTCTCCTCTTCGCGGCCTCCCGGGGGCAGCTCGTAGCGGACGTCATCCGTCCGGCCCTCGAGGCCGGGAAGTTCGTCGTGGCGGACCGCTATGTCGACTCCAGCCTGGCCTACCAGGCCTTCGGGCTCGGACTGCCCTTCGAGCGGGTCCTGGCCGTCAACGAGTGGGCCACGGGGGGGCTCTGGCCGGACGTCACCTTCGTGCTCGACGGCGGGGACCCGTCGAGGTTCCTCGGCCGGGCCAGGGAGGGAGCGGCTGACCGCATCGAGCGGCGTGAGCCGGCGTTCCACGAGAAGGTGGCCAGAGGCTACCGCCGGCTCGCCGAACGTTTTCCTCGGCGGATAGTCCTTGTGGACGGTTCTCGTCCTCCGGACGAGGTCGCCTCGGAGATAAGGACCATCGTGTTGAGCCGGCTCGGAGGAAGGGAGGTGCCCGGGCAATGAAGCTGATCGTGACCGTGGTCCAGGACAAGGACGCCCCGCGCCTCATCGAGGAGCTGGTCGGTGCGGGCTTCCGGGCGACGAAGCTCGCGAGCACCGGCGGCTTCCTCAAGGAGGGCAACACCACCCTTCTCGTCGGCGTCCAGGACGACGAGGTCGACAAGGTGCTGGACATCGTCCGCGCGACCTGCCGGTCGCGCGAGCAGCTCGTGACCCCTTTGACGTCGTCCGGGGGTGCGGTCGACGCGTGCGTCCCCTATCCGGTCGAGGTCCTCGTCGGCGGAGCAACGGTCTTCGTCCTTGACGTGGAGCGTCACGTGCGGATATAGAGACCGGACCGGTCTGCCGTGGGTCTGAACCATTGTGAAGGCCAGCCCTATGCCGCGGGGTCGCTCCGCCGCGCCCTCGAGCGGGGCCGGATGGCCCAGGCCTATCTCTTCGCCGGGCCTGAAGGCTGCGGGAAGAGGCTCGTCGCCCGGGAACTCGCCAAGGCCGTGCTCTGTGAGGCCCCCGTTTCCGGGGACGCGTGCGGGACCTGCCGCTCCTGCCGGCTTGTCGAGAGCGGCAGTCATCCCGACGTGGAGTTCTTCCGGCCCGAGAGCGGGAAGGCGAGCTATCCGGTCCGACAGCTCAGGGAGGAGATCCGCCGGTGCGCCTACCTCAAGCCCGCCCTGGGACCGAGGCGCTTCATCGTCATCGAACGGGCGGAGGCCCTGGTCAGGTCGTCGGGGGCGCGCAACGAGGGGGCCGACACGCTCCTCAAGCTGCTCGAGGAGCCCGCTCCTCAGACCTGTCTGGTCCTCCTCACGAGCCGCCCGGAGGTCCTCCCCGACACGGTGCGGTCACGGTGCCAGCTCGTCCGTTTCCGGCCGCCTCCGGTCGGGGCCCTCGTGTCGGACCTCGTCCGTGAGTACGGGCTGGAGGAAGCTGAGGCCCGGTTCGCCGCCTATGTCTCGGGTGGGGACCCCGAGACCGCCGCGGGCCTCGTCGCCCGCCGGAAGGAGCGGAAGTTTCTTCTGTCCCTCCGCGACAGGCTCTTATCCGCAGCCCGTCTGCTGGGGACAATGTCCTATCCGGAACTTTTCGAGGCCGCCGGTGCGGTGGAGAGCCATGCCCGGGACTGGGGGCTCCTGTCAGGGGCGCTGGGAGTCCTGTCTCTCATCTACCGGGACGGCGCCCTCCGCGGGCTCGGCGCAAGCGAACGCGTGCTGGCCTTCCCGGCCGGCGCGGAGGCGGAGGCCGCCGGAGAGCTCGCCGGCCGTCACACCCCGGAGGTCCTGGTCGCCGCCGCACGCCGCGTCCTGAAGGCCCAGGGGGATGCGAGGCGCTATCCGGCGAGACTGCTCCTTCTGGAGGTTCTGTTCATCGACCTGAAGTGCATCCTTCGAGCCCCCGCCGACCGGCGGGAGGGCGGGGAGGTATCCTGCTCGTGAGTCAGACACGCGTCGTCGGCGTGCGCTTCCGGCGCGCCGGCAAGATCTACTATTTCGACCCGGGCGACATCGACCCCGGCGTGGGGGACACCGTCGTCGTCGAGACGATAAGAGGACTCGAGGTGGCGGAGGTCGTCGTGGCCGGCCGCACGGTCCCCGAGGAGGAGATAAGCCAGCCGCTGAGGCCGGTCGTCAGGAAGGCGACCCCCGAGGACCTCGCCCGGCTCGAGGAGAACCGCGAGAAGGAGAAGGAAGCCCTGGCCGTCTGTGAGCGGAAGATAGCCGAACACGGGCTGGAGATGAGCCTGGTCGATGCGGAGTACACCCTTGACCGCGCCAAGCTCATCTTCTACTTCACGGCCGAGGGCCGGGTCGACTTCCGCCAGCTGGTCCGCGACCTGTCCTCCACGTTCAAGACGAGGATAGAGCTCAGGCAGATAGGGGTGAGGGACGAGGCCAAGATGATGGGCGGCCTGGGGCCCTGCGGGCGGCAGCTGTGCTGCTGCACCTTCCTGACCGAGTTCCAGCCGGTGTCCATACGCATGGCGAAGAGGCAGGACCTGTCCCTCAACCCCAACAAGATATCCGGTCTCTGCGGGCGGCTCATGTGCTGTCTTCGCTACGAGAACGACTACTACCCCGACCCGAAGGCCAAGAAAGAGAAGGCCCAGCAGGAGGACGGACCGGAGCCGGAGGACGCCGCCGGCAGGGAGCCGCCGGCAGACGAGGCTGAAGGGGCCGGAAGATCCCGGCGCGGCGGGTGAGAGGGTGAACGAGGGGCCTGGTCGTCTCTACCTGGTCGGCACTCCTGTGGGCAACCTGGAGGACCTCTCGGCCCGGGCCGCCCGCGTGCTGGGCGAGGTCGACCTCATCGCGGCGGAGGACACCCGCCGCACGCGCCGCCTCCTGGCCCACCTCGACCTCCACACACCGCTCATCAGCTATCACCAGCACAGCCCGGCCGGCCGCGTCGACGAGATCCTCCGGCGGATCGAGGCCGGCGAGGATGTGGCCGTGGTCACCGACGCCGGGATGCCCGGCGTCAGCGACCCCGGCTGGAGGCTGGTGGCCGAGG
>DPMO01000043.1 GCA_003541445.1 Clostridiales bacterium
GTGGTAGAATGAGGGTTGTCCCGTCTCCGTTCGGAGAGGGCGGGGAAGGCTAGTTCGAGGGGGGCATGCGAGGTGGGCGCCGGTGCTGACGGACACCCAGGTCAAAGAGCTCATCTCCCAGCGGCGCTGGGCCGACATACGGCGGGCGCTCGTCGACGAGCCGCCCCCGCACCTGGCCGACCTGCTCTTCTCGCTCGAGACGCGCGAGATGGTGCTGGTGTTCCGCTGCCTCCCCCGCGAGGTGTCCTCGGAGGTCTTCGCCCTCCTCGGCAAGGGTGACCGGAACGCCCTGATCGAGGCTCTCACCGACGAGGAGACGAGACATCTCCTGGCCGACCTCGACCCCGACGACAGGACCGACCTCCTCCAGGAACTTCCGGGCGAGGTCACCCAAAGGCTCCTCAACCTCCTGAGCCCGGCCGACCTGAAGGAGGCCCGCCAGCTTCTGGGCTACCCCGAGGACAGTGTCGGTCGGCTCATGACCCCCGACTACGTGGCCGTGAGGCCCGGGTGGACGGTGGCCCAGGCCCTCGACCATATCCGCCGGCGGGGCACCGACAGCGAGACCATCAACATCATCTACGTCACCGACGACCGCTGGAAGCTTCTCGACGCCCTGGAACTCGGGGCGTTCATCCTGGCCGATCCCGACGCCGCCGTCAGGGACATCATGAAGGGCTCGTTCGTGGCCCTCTCGGCCTTCGACGACCGGGAAGAGGCGGTCCGGGTGATGCAGCGCTACGACCTCTTCGTCCTCCCCGTGGTCGACTCGACCGGCGTCCTGGTGGGTATCGTCACCGCCGACGACATCCTCGACGTGGCCCAGGAGGAGGCCACCGAGGACTTCCACCTGGTCGGCGCCGTCTCGCCGCTCCGGATGAGCTACCGCGAGGCCAGCGTGAGCTTCCTCTTTCGGAGGAGGGCCGGATGGCTACTGGGCCTCATCCTGGTCAGCCTGGTCTCTTCGGGGGTCATCGCCGCCTTCGAGCGCGTCCTGGCCTCGGTCATCGCTCTGGCCTTCTTCATCCCGCTCCTCATGGGGAGCAGCGGCAACGCCGGTTCCCAGTCGGCGACGATGATGGTCAGGGCCCTGGCCACGGGTGACCTCAGGCCCGGGGAGTGGCGGGCGACCCTCCTCAAGGAACTGCTGGTCGGGGCCTCGCTCGGGCTGGTCATGGGCCTGGCCAGCGCGGTCGTGGGTCTTATCCGCGGCGGACCCGCCGTGGGACTCATCGTGGGCCTCACCATGTTCGCCGTCATCATCGTGGGGAACACGATGGGGGTTCTTCTTCCTTTCCTCCTCGTCCGGCTCCGGGTCGACCCGGCCGTGGCCTCGAGCCCGCTCATCACCTCCATGGCCGATGCCACCGGTCTCCTCATCTACTTCTCGGTGGCGACGTTGGTGCTCTGAGAGGCTATCACTCGCCTCACGTGCTCGGCCCCTGCCCTCTCGCCGGCCTTCTCGAGGGCGGCGGCGTACTCGGTGAGCTTGGCCTCGTCGAGCAGGTCCTCGTACCGGAGTTCGAACGGATGTCCCTGCGGCAGTCCGGTCGGAAGCTCCTCACATTCCATCAGGTCCAGCAGAGCGCGGGCGTAGAGGATGTGATAGATGCGCCACTGGGCGGTGGTTAAGCACTGGGTCAGATTCATCGCCAACGCTTCGGCCGATTCCCGGAGGGAGACGGGGACATCTTCCCCCGTGGCGAACTCATAGACGGCCGGCACGGCCAGGCTGACCACCGGTTCCCAGTCCAGGTCTTCGGCCACGGCTGTCAGTCCCCGGGCCAGGTCCCGGTCCTCGACAGCTTCGAGGAGGGCTGCCAGGTCGGGCGGCCCGTCAGGGGAGCCGCCGGCGCCAGCGGAGTCCAGAGCGTCCAGGAGCCTCCTCTTGAGGTCTTCCATGTGCTTGAGGATGAAGCGCAGCCCGCCCAGCACGGCCCACACCGGCAGGAAGAGCCTGAGGCGCCCTTCTCTCACCGCCTCGAGAGCTTCGGCCGTCTCCTCGCGAATCCAGTTGGACAGGTGCCGGTCCATGATCGGGTGCTCGGTGAGGACAGCCGCCAGTCCCTCCAGCCACTTCTCTTGGCCGCCGGCCTCGGTCTCCTTCTCCAGGGCCTCCAGCTTCTTCAGGGCTACGGCGAGGTCCTCAGCGGTGGCGTCGAAGACGGCCAACCAGAACGGGTTCTCTGACGGCGGGGAGCTGTCCGCCAGACACCATGCTCCCCACACGATGCCCGCCGCCTGGTCCGGTGTGGGTTCGCTCCGCAGAGCCGCGAGGAGGCGGAACGAGAAGTGCTCTGCGAGTTCGGGGCTCCAGAGGCGGCGGACCACCTCCGAGGCGACCTGCTCGACCTCTCCCGGCCTCTCGTCTCCCGGGGAGGGCACCGGCCCGGTTGCGGAGGTCTCTTCTCCTGGCCCCGCCTCCTCCCGCGCTTTGGCGGCCTCCCGCAGGAAGTCGTCAGGGTCGTAGCGCACCATCTTGAGCTCCGGGTGGCTCCTGAGGGCCTCGAGAAGATCGTCGTGGAGAGCGCCCACTCCGGTCTCGTCCGGGCCGCTGTCGCCGCCCAACGCATCCGCCAGCCTGGAGAGCGCCTCGATGGCCCTTTCCAGGGCAAGAGGTCTGTCTTCAGTGTCCCCCTCCAACCCTACCGCGGCCCCCAGCAGTTCCGAGACGGCCGATGTCTGGGCGGGGAACGGAATCCTGACCGAACGCCTGATGGCAGCGTTGGCCTCTTCCACCCGCCCGAGACAGCATTTCTTGTACTTCCTGCCGCTCCCGCAAGGGCACGCCTCGTTCCGTTCGATGCGTAGCAAGTGATGAGCCTCCCTGTCCTCAGACCTCTTCCCAGGACACCAGGATTGCCGTCCGGCCGGGCCGGGGAGCCTCCCGCCGGACGACCCGCGGGGCGGCGCAGCCCGCTACCCCTCCACCCTCTCCTCTATCACCATGTCCCGCCGGGCCAGCTCCTCGCGGAGCTCGGCGTAGCGGTCGGCGTCGGCGAAGACTCGCTCGAGCGGGGCCACGCCGGGTCCACCGAAGCGGCCCCGAAGGACCATCCCGATGATGATGGAGCACGTGTAGCCCGTGGTGCGGGCCATGGACGTCACCCGGGCCTCACGGTCGTAGAAGTCGATCATCTCGAAGGTCAGCCGCGCCGTCCGCCCCGCCTTACGCCCTTCGACCACCACGCGAAGGACCGAGAGGTCCCTCTCGTCCCCCTGCCGGAGGAGCGGCATGAGGACGGCCGCGGTCAGGCGCTGCGGCACGACCTCGACCCCGTCGACCAGGACCGGCTGCTGGGAGAGCAGGCCGCACTGGCGGAGGAAGAGGACCTTGTCCCGATGGCCGGGGTATCGCACGGTCTTCTCGCTGAGTTCCTGAAAGCCCATCCGAGGCCCCGTCCGGGCCAGGGTGCCCAGGCCGCAGGTGTAGAAGGCCTCGCAGCGGCCGACCGGTTCGGGGAACTCCACCTCCTCCAGGCCGTCGAGGGTGGAAACCACGAGCGTTTTCCCGTCCCGGACGATGAGGGACGGGGCGACGTACAAGTCGAGTAGGGTCTCGATGGAGAAGACGAGGCGGTACCCGAGGGGCGGGCGGGGGTCCTGCGGGAGGCCGCCCACGTAGACCACCCCGCGGAGGGGCGGCTCCAGGCGCGAGGCCCCCTGGCCGGCCAGGGCGTTGGAAAGCCCCGGCGCCAGGCCGCACCCCGGGACGAGGATGACGCCGGCCCGGCGGGCCTCCTCGTCGTAGTCGAAGATGTCGAACCCCTCGGCCGAACCGGTGAGGTCGGTGAGGTCGCACAGGTGGACGCCGGCCTCGAGCGCCGCCTCGGTCACCTCCCGGACCGCGGCCACGGGATAGGCCCCGGCGACCACGTCCACCCGGCGCATGGCCTCGACGAGGGCCCGGCGGTCACGGAGGTCGAGGGCCATGCTTTCGCACCGGACCTCCGCGGGGGCGGCCGCGGCGTCCTCCTCCCGGCCGGCGGCCGCGCCGGCCCCTTGGCGGTCGGTCCCGGAGCGAACGGCGCACTCCTGCGCCGCCCGGGCCGCCTCCGCCGCCCGGGCCGGGTCTATGTCGGCCACGATCACATGGTCGGCGATGCGGTGCTTGACCAGGTCGCTGGCGATGGCCGGGCCCATCAGGCCCGCGCCCAGAACGAGAACCTTCGACATGTCCTCTAGTCCCCTTTCGTCGTCTTCGTCAGTGTGCTTCGGAGCACCCGGTCGTCGGGGTGCAGCGGCTCAGCCTTCCGCGGCTCCCACGAACGGCAGGGAGGGGCAGCCGCGGGTGTCCATCACCCGGCGCATGGCCCGGTCCAGCTCCGCGGCCCGGTCGGGGTCAGGAGCGCGCGGGTCGTTCTTGAGGATGGCCTCGACCCTCTCGCGTGCCCGGGCTAGGATGTCGGTCCGGCCTTGCTCCTCCCAGGCCTTCCGGTCGAGGCGGTCGATGACCGGCCCCGGCAGGTGGAGTTCTGTCCGGAACCAGCGCCTGGTGTGGGCCTGGGCCAGATAGTCCCCGCCCGGCCCGAGGGCGGTGATGAGGTCCCGCGCCAGGGTGTCGGGCGAGACCTCGATGCCCCTGAGGAGCCGTCGGATGAGACCGCAGACCTCCGCGTCGACCACCAGCTTCTCCAGGCTCTGCGTGCCGACGAAGTCGAGGGCCCCGGCCCCGGCGATGATGTCGATCCGGGCCAGCGCGGCCACGGTGCCGCTGAGGGCGGTCTCGAGCCCGGCCTGGGCGTCGACGAGCTTGGAGTCGCTCAGGCCGGCGTAGGTGTGGGTGGGCAGACCGTAGTGCCGGCCCATCTGCGCGTAGGCGACGGTGATCATGGTCGCTTCCACGGCGCTCAGGGGGGCGGTGCCGTGGCGCATGTCGAACCCGACCGGAGCGCCGCCCCAGACGACGCGGGTTCCCGGGCGTACGGTCTGGGCGAGGACGATGCCGCTCAGGGTCTCGGCCGTGTGGACGACGACACTGCCGGCCAGGGTGACGGGGGTGGCCGCCCCCGGCATGGGCATGGAGACGAACTCGACCGGCAGGCCGGCGGCGGCGTCCATGATGTTGGCCGCGCTGATGGCCGTCCACTTCAGGGGCGGGGAGGGGCAGACGTCGAAGACCGCGCAGGGCCTGTCCTCCGTCCGCCCGCCGGTGACCGCGTCGAGGAGGGCCTTCATGTCCCAGAGGCCCTCTTCGCTGAAGGCGCCGGTCACGACCGGCTTGGGGGAGTTCCGGAGGACGAGGTAGAGCCGGTAGGAGTCGGCGAGCTCCTTGGGGGCCTCGTCGGCGACCACCTGGGTCGAGACCAGGTCTATCTCCGGCAGGGCGTCGGCCACCCTCGTGAGGCGGACCAGGTCCTCGGCCCGGGACGGCCGGGCCGCTGTGCCCTCCTGGCAGCGGACGGCGCAGGAGCTCGTGGCGAAGTGGACCTCCCGGGCGCCGAGGCGCAGGGCCTCACGGCCCTCGCGGTCGTAGAGGATGAAAGACGAGGGGCAGGCGGCCAGGGCCTCCTTGACCAGGCGCGGGGGAATCCTGACCCGGCCCGACGCGGCGTCCACCTCCGCCCCGCAGCCGGCGAGATGCTCGAGGGCCCGCGGGTGGTCGATAAAGACCCCGGTCTCCGAGAGCACGGCCAGGGCCGCGTTGTGGACGGCCTCTATCTCACTGTCGGACAAGAGTTCGAAGACCTGCGGCTCACCCATCGGCCTTCCGACCTCCCGCATCCTGCGCCGCCGCCCCGGCGAGCCGCAGGGCCACCTCGACGGCCTCGACCGCATTTGCCGCGTAGCCGTCAGCCCCTATCTCTTCCGCCCACGCGGCGGTGACGGGGGCGCCACCGACCATGACCCGGACGTCCGGGCGGAGCCCGACCGCCTCCAGGGCCTGGATGACCGTTCTCTGTTCGAGCATGGTCGTGGTGAGGAGGGCGCTGAGGCCGACGA
>DPMO01000295.1 GCA_003541445.1 Clostridiales bacterium
CGGAAGGGCCTGTCAACATCGGTCTTCTTTTCCCCAAAACCAACGGAGTGAGATTCCTCAAAATCAACGGTCAGAATTCCCCACCCCCAGGCTTTCGAGCTTGAACGGGTTGGCCAGACCCGCGCGGAGCTTGTCTTTGAGCCGATAGCTCTCCCCTCTGATGTTGATGACCACGGACCGGTGCAGGAGCCGGTCGAGCATGGCGGCGGCGAGGATGGGGTCTCCGAGGAACCGGCCCCATTCGCCGAAGGAGATGTTCGAGGTCACGATCATGGCCCCGTCGCGCTCGTAGCGCTCCTGGACCAGCCGGAAGAGGTTGGCCGTGTCCAGAGGCTCCAGGGGCAGGTAGCCCACCTCGTCGAGGATGAGGAGCCTTGGTTTGAGGTAGATGGACAGCCTCTTGTCCAGGCGAGCGGACTGGTGGGCCCGCCTGAGGTCCGCCACAAGACGCTGGAGGGTGACGAAGTAGGTGGCGACCTTCCTCTGGACGGCCTCGATGCCCAGGGCCACGGCGAGGTGGGTCTTGCCGACCCCAGGTGGGCCCAGGAAGATGACGTTCTCCCCTCTCTCCACGAAGGCCAGGCCCGCGAGCTCCCGCACCTTCCGCTCCTCGATGGAGGGTTGGAAGGCGAAGTCGAAGTCGGCCAGGGTCTTGTGGAAGGGGAAGTTGGCCACCTTCATCCGCGTCTTGACATACCTCTCATACCGGGCCTGGCGTTCGGTCTCCATGAGAGCGAGCAGGAAGGCGCCGTAGGTCATGTCCTTGCCGACAGCTTCCTGGACGAGGTTGGGCAGGGCGGCCGCGGCACGGTCCAGGCCCAGCTCGATGAGGGCCTCTTCCGCCTGAGCGAGGGTCAGGGCCTCAGTCATTCGGCGTCACCTCTGCCAGGCGGTCGTACAGCTCCAGCGGCCTTGTCTGGACCTCGACGTACACCTGTCGTCCCAGGGCCCGCCCCGGGCGGTTACCACCGGTCAGGGGTATCCCCCGGTAGTGGACGGGGTCAAGGACGCGGCCCCTGCTCGGGAGCACCCGATGCCTGGCCACGACCCGGCCGTCGTGCTCCACGAGGAGCGCTCCGGACTCGAGCTCCCGGACCACGACCTCCCGGCCGGCCAGGGTCCAGGGAACGGAGTACTTCGACCCGTTCCAGCTCACCAGGCAGTCGTGGGACACCCTCCGGGGCTCCACCCTGGCGATGACGAAGGGCCTGGGGTTCAGGGAAAGCAGCTTCTCCTTCTTCCACCTCGAGACCGGTTGCTCTCCCGTGGTGGCGTGGATGCGGACGTTGGCCACGGCCTCAAGCCACTGCCTGAGCTGCCGGTTCAGGTCTTCAAGGTCGGTGAACTGGACCGGCCAGAAGCTCTGACGGACATACCTTATGGGCCGCTCCACCTTGCCCTTGGTCCGGGCCCGGCCGGGCCGGCACGCCCGCGCCACGAAGCCGTAGTGGGCCGCGAAGTCCAGGTACTCCGGCTGCCACTCGGTCGGCCGGTCGCCGGAGCCAGGACGCAGGACAAGACAGCTCGTGTTGTCGCTGAGGACCTCCCGCGGCACCCCGCCGAGATACTCGAAGGCCCGCCGCATCGCGGCCAGGAGCTCGATCTGGTTCTCCGCCCGGACATACTCGGCATACAGCATCCGTGAGTAGCTGAGAGTGAATGTGACCAGCCATAGCTTCCGCTGGGCACCATCGGCATCCAGGTAGGCGAAGTGGCCCACGTCCACCTGGCCCTGCCGGCCGGGCTCGGTCTCGTACCTTACGGTGACCTTCGCCTTCAGCGCCGGCCGGTGCGGCCTCATGAAGTCCCGGAGGATGGTCAGGCCGCCCGTGTAGCCCATGGCCCGGATCTCTCGGCAGATCCGGACGGCATTGAGCACGCCCTCACCCATCCTCTTGAGGATGTAGTCCCTGTAGGGGTCCAGCTTGCTCGGGCGCCGGCGGTCTGTTACCCTGGAGGAGGCGGCGTCCTCCGGTTCCCGCACAATCTTCCTGATCGTCTTCCGGTCGCGCCCCGTCCGCCGGTGGATCTCGCTGATCGAGACCCCGGCACGATACATCGCTCTGATGTCCATCCTTTCCTCACCCCGTACCAACTCGGCACCTCCGACGTGGTGGTCTTCGGTGCCAGGTTCGCGGGGTGGGGATTTCTTTCCGCTGATTTTGGGGATTCCTCAATCGCTGCTTTTGGGGATTTTATCGCCGATGGTCACATCACAGGCGGTGTTCCAGCAGAAACGGGTGGACCTTCAGCTTGGGCTGGATATAGCTTCGCTCATATCAAGCAACCGCCCCGGAATCGCAATGGTGGTGCTGGTGACGGGTGACAGCGACATGATACCGGCTGTCACGGCCGCTCAGGAGGCAGGCCTGCTTGTCAGACTCGTTCATGGTCCCAGAGACAGTCGGGGACGTCCAACCTACCATCAAGACCTCTGGGATACTGTGGATGAGCGCAAGGAAATCACCCTTGAGGCAGTCAGGGGAATGGAGCGGAAGTGAGGACGTGAAATGAGAAGACCGCCCTCACGGGCGGCCTCTCTTGGATTCTAGGCCTGGACACTCCCGGAGGAACGCCAGGCAGTATTCTCAAGATAATCTTACCCCAGGAGCCACGGCGATGTCCATACATTTGTGGAGGCGCGCGTTTCCTCCGAGCCTGAAACTTCCCCACTCCGATGCCGCCCGCCTTGTTTCGGCCGCCAAGCTGAGGTGAGAGGATGCTGCGCATACCCGAAGACGCCGCCATGTTCCCTATGGCCGCGGCCGAGCGGATGACCGGCCTCACCCGGCGGAAGTTCCGCTATTCCGAGAAGGCCGGCCTCCTCAAGCCCGCCCGGCCCCGTGGCAATCGCCGCCTCTACTCTCCGGCCGACATCGAACTCCTGCTCCATATCAAGCGTCTCCTGGAAGCAGGCCTCGACCTCAAGGGTCGCCGCTCTCTTCGAACGCGAGGGGGCCGCCCGGAAGCCTGGGCCGTCTGAACCCCGGCGACGCCCGGCGGCTCGCACAGCTTCGAGGATTTCGTTAACGCCAAGCCCATCGAGGCCGCTCCCCGACCGGGAGAGTCGGCGGCCCTTCCGTCACATCCTAGCCAGGTGGACGCCTCCGTCGACCGCCGGGCAGGGGCCCGGCCGCGGTGACGGCTGGAGGGACCCTTGAAGGATTGCTCACACGTTTACAGTAATTGATTTATGCTGGTCAGAGGGTGTTGCGCGTCTGCGTCTTCCGCGCGGTCCGGTCGGGGGCGCGGAGCGGAGGGCATCGGAGGGCGGGATGGGTCATCGGCGGGGCGGACGGAACGTTGACGGGAGCGGCTGACCGTTCCCGCGCCCGGGCGGCGGAGTGCCCGACCTGCGCCGTCGGGACGGAAGGGGCCGGGGAGCGGGTGAGGGAGGGCCAGGCCGAGCTCAGGCGCCGCCTGCGGCTGGCGGGCCTGTCGGGCCTGCTGCTCGTCGGCGCGGCCGCCGTCGGCTGGCTGGGCCCTGCCGCCGGGCTCGACCCTCCCCGCGCGGAGGTCCTGGCCGCGGTGATGTACGTCGCCTCCGCCGTCCTCGGCGGCTGGCTGGTGGCCGGGAAGGCCTTCCGGGCCCTGCGGAGCCGGGCGGTCAACTTCGAGGTCCTCGTGGTCGTCGCCGCCGCCGGGGCCGCGGCCATCGGCGACCTCCCCGAGGCGGCGCTGGTCGTCTTCCTCTTCTCGGTGGGGGAGAGCCTCGAGGCGGCCGGGGTGAGCCGGACGCGCCGGGCCATCGGCGCCCTCCTGGACCTGGTCCCGCGCCGGGCGCTCGTCCGCCGCGGCGGGGTCGAGGAGGAGGTCCCGGCGGAGGAGGTCGCCGTCGGCGAGACGGTCGTCATCCGCCCGGGCGAGCGCTTCCCTGTCGACGGTCGGGTCCTTTCGGGACGGTCCTTCGTGGACCAGGCCCCGATAACCGGCGAGTCGATGCCCGTCCCGAAGGGACCCGGCGACGAGGTCTTCGCCGGGAGCGTGAACGGGCAGGGTTCGCTGGAGGTCGTGTCCACGCGCCGCGCCGAGGACACGACCCTGGCCCGCATCATCCACCTCGTCGAGGAGGCCGAACGCGAGAAGGCCGGCCACCAGAAGACGATAGACCGGTTCGCCGCCGCCTACACCCCTGTCGTGACCGCCCTCGCCGTCGCCGTGGCCGTCGTTCCGCCCCTCGTGCTCGGCGGGCCGTTCGGGCCCTACGTCTACCGGGCCCTGGCCCTGCTCCTCGTGGCCTGCCCCTGCGCCCTGGTCCTCTCGACGCCGGTCGCCGTGGTGGCCGCCATCGGGAGGGCGGCCCGACGCGGGGTCCTCATCAAGGGCGGCTCGGCTCTGGAGGCCGCCGGGCGGGTGCGGGCGGTGGCCTTCGACAAGACGGGGACGCTCACCGCCGGACGCCCGGAGGTGAGCGACATCGTCGCCTCGGACGGCCTGACCGAGGAGGGGGTGCTCGGGCTGGCCGCCGCGGTCGAGTGGCGGTCTGAGCACCCTGTGGCCGGCGCCATACGCCGTGAGGCGGCCCGGCGCGGTCTCGTCCCGGCCGGCGGCGGCTCCGCCGGGTCCGGCCCGAGCACGGGTTTTGCCGCGGCGTCCGCCGCGGGGACGGGCCCTCCCGCGGCCCCGCCCGAGGTCCGCAACATCGAGTCCATCCCCGGGAGGGGGGCCAAGGCCAGGGTCGAGGGGCGGAACCACTACGTGGGGAGCCGGGCCCTCTTCGAGCGGGACCTCGGCGTCCCGCCCGGCCCCCTGGCCCCGGCCGCCCGGGCCCTCGAGGAGCGGGGGAACACGGTCGTCTACGTCGGGACGAGCGACCGGGTCCTCGGGCTCATCGCCGTGAGCGACACCGTGAGGGAGGAGGCGGCCGAGGCCGTGGAGGGCCTCAGGCGGGCCGGGGTGGGGCGCCTGTACCTCTTGACCGGGGACAACCCGGCCACGGCCTCCTCGGTCGCCGAACGCCTGGGCCTTGACGGCTACCGGGCCGAGCTGTCGCCGGAGGACAAGGCGGCCGCCGTGCGCACCCTGGCGGCCGAGACCGGGCCCCTGGCCATGGTCGGCGACGGGGTCAACGACGCCCCGGCCCTGGCCGCGGCCTCGGTCGGCATCGCCATGGGGGCGGCAGGGACGGACCAGGCCATCGAGGCGGCGGACATCGCCCTGATGGACGACGACCTGCGGCAGGTCTCCTTCGCCCTGCGGCTGGGGCGGCGGACGGTCGGGGTCATCCGGCAGAACATCGGGCTGGCCCTGGGCGTGAAGGCCGCGGCTCTCGTCCTCGCCGCGGCCGGACTCCTCCCCCTGTGGCTGGCGGTCCTGGCCGACACCGGCAACACGGTCCTCGTCATCGCCAACGCCCTGCGCCTGCTCGGGGGCAGGGAGTGAACCGGGTCAGGGCCGCCGGAGGTCCTCGCCTTCCCCGGGGCGGCCGCGGCCGGCGGCGCCGGAGCCGGTCACCTGCCCGGAGTGGGTGACGTGTTCGAGGCACCGCCGGAAGAGGTCGACGACGTGGTCGTCGTCGAGGGAGTAGTAGACCATGCGGCCGGACTTCCTCGGCCTGACGAGCCTCAGATGGCGCAGAAGCCTCAGCTGATGGGACACGGCCGAGGAGGTCATGCCGAGCAGGGCGGCCAGGTCGCACACGCAGAGCTCCCGCCCGGACAGGGCGTGGAGGATGCGGACGCGCGTCGGGTCCCCGAGAGCGCGGAAGGTGTCGGCCAGGGCCGAGACGACGGGCGCGGGGAGCATGGCCTTCCGGGCCGCGCTGACGGCCGCGTCGTGAGCCTCGAAGACCTCGCAGACGTCCGTGTCCCCGGCCTCGTCCCGGCTCCGGCGGGACGCCTCCGTGCCGTCGCTCCGGTCGTGGCTCGGACGCCGTCCCATCGACCTCATCCCCGTTCATGCGGCCTCCAGGACTCGGGCCCATGTCCGTTGAACTGCCGGTCCGCGGGCCTCGGCGGGATGTTTCTAGGCCCCGGCCGTCTTGCCTTCCGCCGCACGCCGGGAAAGACTTGAGCCGTGGAGAGGGGGGAGGGGACCCTGTCGGCGGTAAGGTGTCGCCGGAGCGTCCTCGCCGCCGTCGGGCGGACGCCGATGGTGCGGCTCGAGCGCCTGTCCGGCTCCTCGGGGGCCTCCGTCTGGGCCAAGGTCGAGGGCCGGAACCCGGGCGGGAGCGTCAAGGACCGGGTCGCCCTGGCCATGGTCGAGGCGGCCGAGGCGGAGGGGCTGCTGCGCCCGGGAGGCACCATCGTCGAGCCGACGAGCGGAAACACCGGGGTGGGGCTGGCCCTCGTGGCGGCCGTCAAGGGCTACCGGCTGGTCCTGGTCATGCCGGAGAACATGAGCCTCGAGCGCAGGCGGCTCCTCAGGGCCTACGGCGCTCGGGTCGAGCTGACCCCTGCGGCGGAGGGTATGCCCGGAGCCGTGCGGCGGGCCGCGGAGCTGGCGCGCAGCGACCCTTCCTGGTACATGCCCGACCAGTTCTCCAACCCCGCCAACCCGGAGGTCCACCGGCGCACGACGGCCCCCGAGATCCTGGCCGCGCTCGGCCGGCGCGTCGACGCCTTCGTCGCCGGGGTGGGCACGGGCGGCACCCTCACCGGGGTCGGACAGGTCCTGCGCCGCGAGTGCCCGGGGGTCCGCGTCGTCGCCGTCGAACCGGCCTCGTCCCCGGTCCTCTCGGGAGGGCGGCCCGGACCCCATGCCATCCAGGGCATCGGGGCCGGCTTCGTGCCGGCCGTCCTCGACCGCGGGGTCATCGACGAGGTCGTGACCGTCGGCGACGAGGAGGCCCGTGAGATGACCCGCCGGCTCGCGCGCGAGGAGGGCCTTCTCTGCGGCCCCTCCTCCGGCGCGGCGGTCCGGGCGGCGCTCGAGGTCGCCCGCCGCCTGGGAAGGGGGCGGGTCGTCGTGACCGTTCTGCCCGACACAGGAGAAAGGTACCTCAGTATGGAAGACCTCTGGACGGACTAGGGGCCCGGGCGCCGCGCCCGCGGGCACGGCGCCCACGCGCGGCACGCGTAGCCGGGGCTGACCGGATTACAGAGGCGCGGCGCACCCTCCGGAGGCCCGGGGCGCACCGGCCGCCCGAGGCCTGAGGAAGACGGAGGTAGGGAGTCATGGCCGGCCATTCGAAGTGGGCCAACATCAAGCGGCGCAAGGCCGCCGTGGACGCCAAGAAGGGCGCTCTTTTCACCAAGCTCGGTCGGGAGCTCATCTCCGCCGCCCGTGAGGGCGGGGGGAACCCCGACGCGAACTTCCGTCTTCGTCTGGCCATCGAGAAGGCCCGAGCCGCCAACATGCCCATGGAGAACATCCAGCGGGCCATCCTGAAGGGTACCGGTGAGCTCGACGAAGGCGCCACCTACGAGGAGTTCGTCTACGAGGGCTACGGCCCGGGCGGCGCCGCGGTCATGGTCGAGCTGATGACCGACAACCGCAACCGCACGGCCCAGGAGATACGGCACATCTTCACCCGTCACGGCGGCAACCTCGGCGAGGCCGGGTGTGTCGCCTGGATGTTCAAGAAGAAGGGCTCCATCATCGTCGCCAAGGAGGACAACTCCATCTCCGAGGACGACCTCATGCTGCTGGCCCTCGAGGCGGGGGCGGAGGACATCAAGGACGAGGGGGACGCCTACGAGATCCTGACCGCTCCCTCCGACCTCGAGCCCGTGGTCGAGGCCTTGAAGAGCGCCGGGGTCGCCGTGGCGCAGGCCGAGCCGGCCATGGTCCCGCAGAGCACCGTCCCCCTGACGGGCGAGACGGCCGAGAAGTGCCTGGCCCTCATCGAGGCCCTCGAGGACCACGAGGACGTGCAGAACGTCTACTCCAACGCCGACTTCCAGACCTGACGGGCCCGCTACCCCGCGGTGCCCGCCCGGCGGCCGACCGGCCCGCCACCCCGCGGCAGCCCGCACCACACGTCTGCTGGCCGACAGGTCGGCTCCGGCCGCTTCCGCCGGGCGCCCCGCCGGACCGGCCCCCCTTGTGGTCGGGCGCCCCGCCGGGCGTGCGCACCGAGTAGGTTCCCCCGCACCCGGCCATACTGTTCCTGAACTGGCAGAGTCGGGGGATGGTGTCCTTGGACGGACCCTACTCGAGGCGGCCCAGCTTCGGCCGCCGCCTTCTCGTCGGCGTGGTCGCCCTGGTGCTCCTCGGTGCCGGGCTGGCCGGCCTGGGCTACTACCTCGGGCTCGGCGGCCCTGCGTCGGGTCCCGATTTCTCCGCTCTCTGGCGCCTCCTGGGCGTGAGGACCGCCACCCCTGCCCCGGACGACGGGACGAGGACGGAAGCCTCTGAAGCTGAGGTCCTCCTGCCGGAGGACCCCGACGGCGACCCGACGGAGGTGGTCGCCCCCGGCGCCGTCGTCGTGAGGGCCTATATCTACGAGAAGTGCGGGTGCGTGGACGTGTTCAACAAGGAGGCCGAGCCGGGCTTGGTCGGCCTCGACCGCCGCTCCCTGGCCGCCGAGCTCCGCGACTGGGAGATAACGGCCTTCTCGTCGGACCGCGTCGAGATGAGACATGTTGACCGCGAACAGATGTGCCCCTACCACACCCGGCGCACGGTCAGGTTCGAGGACGGCAGACTCGTCCTCTACGCCGGCGACGTGACCGACCCGGCCAAGGACCTCGTCTTCCTCAAGGA
>DPMO01000227.1 GCA_003541445.1 Clostridiales bacterium
CTCGCCGGCGACGAGAAGGTCGGGATAGTCGTGAACGGGTGCGGCTCCCTGGCCCTGGAGCGCATCCTCAAGGACAGGCGTTTCCCCAGGGAGAGGCTTTACATCGTCGGCATCCCCTGCACCGGTATCCTCGACCCGGCCAGGGTCGCCGACCTGCCGCCTGAGCGGCGCCGGGAGGTGCTCGAGACGGGACGGGCCGAAGCCGGGCTCTTCCTTGACCGGTGCTCGTGGTGCGATGTCCCGAACGCCGTGGTCTCCGACATCCTCGTGGGCGAGCCGGTGGCCGAGGAGCCGACGGTCCACGAGTACCCGCGGGCGGCCCGGCTCGAGGCCATGAGCCTCGAGGAACGCTTCGAACACTTCAAGGACCTTTACGAGCGGTGCATCAGGTGCTTCGCCTGCCGCAACGTATGTCCGGCCTGCAGCTGCCGCGAGTGCTGTCTCGACCAGTGGGAGCCCCTCTGGCTGGGGCGGGCCACGTCAGTGCCTGAACAGCAGATGTTCCATTTCATCCGGGCCTTCGACGTGGCCGGACGCTGCATCCGGTGCGGCGAGTGCGAGCGCGTGTGCCCGATGGGCCTTCCGCTCATGGACTTCAACGACAAGCTTCTCAAGGACATCGCTGAACTCTTCGGGGTCGAGCGGCCGCACGTTCCGACCGATGTCGAGCCTCTGGGCCGGTTCGACCCGCAGGACCCCGATTTCGAAGAAGGTGCCGAGTGATGGGCGAGGGAGGTAAGGGCATGGCTCCAGGCCCGGTTCCGCGGACGACGAAGCTTGTCGAAGCCTCCGGCCTCGACGGATGGCTCCGGGCCGTCGCTAGAGAGGCCCGCGTGTGGGCGCCGGTCAAGGTAGACGGCCGTCCTCCTCTGTTCCGGGAGTTCGGGGCGGGCGAAGAGGACCGTCTCGACCTCGAGGCGGTGAGGACCGTGAACTCCCCGAAGGGCGCGCTCCTGCCCCAGACCGAGCCTCTCATGACCTACGCCATGACCAAGGACGCCGAGAGCGGCCGGCCGAGCCTCGACCTGGAGAGGGCCGCCCCCGGCGGACCGGTGGTCGTCTTCGGGGCCCGGCCGTGCGATGCAGCCGCCTTCGAGCTCCTGGACAAGGTGTTCCTGACCGGTGATTTCGTGGACGACCACTACCAGGCCAGACGGGCGAAGACCACGGTGGTCGCCGTCGCCTGCCCGAGGCCTGACGAGGCCTGCTTCTGCACCTCCTTCGGGCTCTCGCCGGGCGGGACGAGGGGGGCCGATGTCGTGCTCTACGGGCGCAGCGGTCCCGGTGTGCCGGTGGAGACCGTCGCCTACTACGCCGTGGCCTACACCGAGCGGGGCGAGGCTTTCCTGGCCGCGCCGGCGGCCCGCGCGGCGGGAGTGGCCGACGTCCCGGAGGACGAGGGCCGGTGTCTGGAGGAGGTCGTCTCGGCCTTCAGGGGCCTCGGCACGCCTCTGGGCGACAGGTTGGGGAGGATCGACGTCGCCGCCCGGCTTGACGGGCTCTTCGACCACCCCTACTGGGAGAAGGTCTCGGCCCGCTGCCTCTCCTGTGGGGCCTGTACCTTCATCTGCCCCACGTGCTACTGCTTCGGGGTGGCCGACTGCGGGGCGCTGGGGAAGGGAGTTCGCTACCGCTACTGGGACGCGTGCAAGCTGCCGCACTTCATGCTCATGGCCGGGGGCCACAACCCGAGACCGGCCAAGAGCAACCGCACGCGCCAGAGGTTCATGCACAAGCTCAACTACTATCACCACCGCTACGGAGAGTACCAGTGCGTCGGCTGCGGCCGGTGTGTGGAGAGCTGCCCGGTCGGGCTGCACCTGCCTCTCGTGGCCGGCGAGGTTGGGGGGCTTGAAGGATGAGCGGACAGTGCGCCTGCACCGGTGAGCCCCGGCTCCTCGTTCCCGACGTCGGGACCATCGTCGACGTCAGGGACGAGACGGCCTCCGGGGACGTGAAGACGTTCCGCATCGCGCTCGACGACCCGCAGGCGGAGTGGAGGCACCTACCCGGCCAGTGCGCGATGGTCTCGGTCTTCGGGGTCGGGGAGGCCATGATCTCCATCACCTCCTCGCCGACGCGGGGCTGGCCCCTGGAGTTCAGCGTCAAGCGGGTCGGCCGGGTCACCGGAGCGCTCCACGACCTGCACCCCGGTGACAAGGTCGGTCTCCGGGGCCCCTACGGCAACCACTTCCCGGCCGAGGAGTGGAAGGACAGGCGTCTGGTGTTCATCGCCGGAGGCATCGGGCTGGCCCCGGTGAGGTGTCTCATCGACTGGTGCCTGGCCCACCGGGAGGACTTCGGCCACATCGACATCATCTACGGCGCCCGTTCGCCGGGAGACCTCTGCTTCAAGACGGACCTCTTCGACCGCTGGCCCAGGGAGAAGGACACCGAGGTTCATCTGACGGTGGACGAAGGTGACCAGGAATGGACGGGTCCGGTCGGATTCGTTCCGCCCTTCTTGGAGGAAATAGGGCCGTCGCCGGAGAACGCGGTCGCCATCACCTGTGGCCCTCCGATCATGATAAAGTTCGTCCTCCAGACCCTAGCCAGGTTGGGTTTCACGGACGACCAGATCGTGACGACGCTCGAGCTGAAGATGCAGTGTGGCGTTGGCAAGTGTGGACGGTGTAACATAGGGGAGAAATACGTCTGTGTGGACGGGCCTGTGTTCACCTTGAGTGAGATAAGGGAGCTTCCCGACGAGTTCTAGCAGCAGGCCCCTGTCGCCCGGGGCCGAGCGTCCCGGTCGCGGGACGGTCCCGGACGGTGGTTCGGCAAGGGCAAGGGGCTTGACGAAGCGGGTGCCCTCTTTGAGACCGTTCGCCGATTACGCTGAACTATCGCTGGACCTGCCTCTCGTCGAGCGTAGACTGCGCGAGGTCCTCCAATCTGACGTACCCTTGGTGACCGACGTCATCCAGCACCCGCTCCGCGCGGGCGGCAAGCGCCTCAGGCCCGCCCTGGTGCTGCTCGGCGGCCGGTTCAGCCCCGAGCGTGAGCAGGAACGCCTCATCAACCTGGCGGCCGCGGCTGAACTCATCCACATGGCGACACTGGTCCACGACGACGTCGTGGACCAGTCGACCAAGAGGCGGGGCCAGGACACGGTCAACGCCCGCTGGGGCGACCGGATGGCCGTGTTGGGCGGGGACTACCTTCTGGGCTGCGCCCTCAGCCTCATCGCCGAGTGGGGCGGGGCCAGGGTCCTCATCAGCCTGTCGGCCTGCGTCAGGGAGATGGCCGCCGGCGAGATGAGGCAGTTCGGACGGGTCGACCGCCTGGCCCTCAGCGAGGCCGACTACCTCGACTGGATCGAGAAGAAGACGGCCCTCTTCATCGGGGAGTGCGCCCACCTGGGGGCCATGGGCTGCGGTGCACCGGACGACGTCGTGGGAACGCTGTGGCGCTACGGCCGGGCCCTCGGACTCTGTTTCCAGATCGTCGACGACCTCCTCGACTTCACCTCGTCGACCGAGAGGTTGGGCAAGTCCACAGGGGCGGACGTGAGGAACGGTATCCCGACCTTGCCGGTCATCCACGCTCTCCGCGAGTCGCCGGAGAGAGACCGCCTCAGAGTCATCCTGGAGAACGGCCGCGACCCCGGCGCGCTGGAGGACGTCCTGTCCATCCTCCGCCGCTCCGGTTCTCTCGAGTACGCCTTCGCTCGTGCCAGCAGCTACGCGGCTGTGGCCCACGGCGAGCTGGCCCGGCTTCCCGACACACCCGCCAGAAGGACCCTTGCCGAGCTGACGGACGACCTCCTTCACCGCACGCACTGAGGAGGTCGCCGCAGGCAGGTTTTCCAGGCCGCAGGAAGCAGCCGCCCACCGGAGAAACCCTCACCTGCCCGCCTCTGGACACCTGAACCGACAGGGCGGGGCACGGGGGTGGAAAGCCTTTGTCCTCACGCGGTCTGCGCAGGCTCATCCCGGCGGTCATCTTCGTCCTCCTCATGGTCATCGGCTTCGGGTCAGCCCGCTACCTGGCGGCCTTCAAGGTGGAGCGGGGCCCGGGAAGCCTGGCCGTCGGCGTCTCCCCAGGGGTCCGCGAGGATGTCGAGCGGCTTGTCGCGGCCTATCTCTCCGCTGACCTCGGGTGTGATGTGACTCTTGTCGAGAGCGACGGGACCGATGCCGGCCTCCTGGAACTCCTCCGCTCCGGCGCCGTCGACGGTGTCTTCGCCGAGACGGACCTCCTCGAGCGGGCCGGGCTCCAGCCGGATACGGCAGGGTTCCACCAGGCCAGGCTGCTGTCGGTCGACTTCCCGTCGGCCCACCGGTCTGTCTCGCTCGAGGAGGCCCGGTCCATCCTTGCCGAGCTCGAGGCGGGCCGCCCGGGACCGTGGCCTGACGCCGGCCTGACCGTCATCGGTCTGGCCGAGCGTTCACCCGACCGGCAGCTCTTGTCTGTCGAGGGTGTCTACCCGACTCTCGACACGGTCCTCGACGGTAGCTACCCGCTGGCGACCGAGGTGGGGTTCGTCCTCCGGAGGCCGAGCGGGCTCGCCGCGGCCCTGTCAGGCCTGCCCGGGGTGGGGACCTGGCTCGAGCCCAACCGGGCGGCGGTCCGGGGCTTCGCCGAGTGGCTCGGCACCGCCGAGGCCAGAGCGGCCTTCCACGGCGTGAGCGGGGAGATCACCCTGGCCGCCGTGGGTGACGTGATGCTGGCGCGCAAGACCCAACGGGAGATAGACAAGTACGGGCTCGACTACCCGTTCGGGAACGTGGCCCAGCGGCTCAGCTCCGCCGACATCACCTTCTGCAACCTGGAGGCGCCCCTGGGCGACACGGGCACGCCCATCCCGGGCAAGGGCATCTGGCTCCGGGGGAGGCCCGAGTTCGTCGAGTGCTTGAAGCTCGCCGGGATGGACGTCGTCTCCGTCTGCAACAACCACATCCTCGACTACGACTC
>DPMO01000023.1 GCA_003541445.1 Clostridiales bacterium
AGCCTTTCCCCCAGGCGATACCCAACGCGTACCTCATCGAGAAGCGGGGCGTCTCGCCATGCCGGCTGGGTTGCCCGGCCGGGGTCCACACCCACGGTTACGTCACTCTCGTGGCCCGCGGGCGCTACCGTGAGGCGTGGTCCCTCGTCCGCCGGGACAACCCGTTCGTGAGCGTCTGCGGGACCATCTGCCACAGCCCCTGTGAGAAGGTCTGCCAGCGCGGCGAGTTCGACCAGCCCGTCGCCATCAAGGCCCTCAAGGCCTTCCTCGGACACTACATCCTCACCAAGGACCGGGAATGGGCCCTGTCCCAGGCCGTCCCGGTCGAGCCCCGGCGCGAGGAGCGGGTGGCGGTCTTCGGTTCCGGACCGGCGGGTCTCACCTGTGCCTACCACCTCGCCCGCCAGGGCTTCCCGGTGACCGTCTTCGAGGCCCTGCCGGTGGCCGGGGGCCTCATGCGCACCGCCATCCCGGAGTACCGCCTGCCCCGGGATTTCGTCGAGACCGAGATAGAGCTCATCCGGCGGATGGGGGTCGAGATCCGCACCGGCGTCTCGATGGGTGAGGACTTCAAGATCGAGGACGTGTTCGCTCAGGGCTACAAGGCCGTCTTCGTCTCCGTCGGCGCCCGGCAGGTCGAGAAGGTCACACTTCCCGGGCAGGAGTTGCCGGGCGTATGGCACGGGGTCTCCTTCCTGCGCAGGGTCAACCTCGGCGGTGGGGGGGAGGTCGAGGTCGGCGAGCGCGTGGCGGTCATCGGCGGGGGTTTCACGGCCGTGGACTGCGCCCGGACGGCCGTCCGGCTCGGGGCCCGTCACGTGGAGGTCATCTTCAAGGGACCGGAGAGCGAGCTCTACGCTCTGCCGGAAGAGATCGCCGCCGCCCGGGCCGAGGGGGTCCGGTTCACCCTTCTGACCACCCCCCTCCGGGTGAGGGGACAGACGGCCGTGGAGGGTCTCGAGCTCCTGGAGTGGCGGGTGCCCGGCGAGGGGCGTCGGCCCGTACCGAAGCGCGGTTCCGAGCACGTCGTTCCCTTCGACACGGTCATCCTGGCCACGAGCGAGATACCCATAGAGACCTTCTTCCGCCGCGACAAGCACCTCAAGTGGACGGAGGAGGGGACCATCGTCGTCGACCCCCTCACCCTGGCCACCAGTGTCTCCGGCGTGTTCGCGGGCGGTGAGGCCGTCACCGGGCCCGGGACGGTCATCGAGGCCATCGCCTCCGGGAAGGCCGCGGCCGAGTCCATCCGGCGCTACCTCGAAGGGCTCGACCTCGCCGAGGGGCGGCGGCGCTGGCCCAAACCCGAGGAGGTGGTCAGGCTCGACCTCGGCAACCTGGAGGTCCCGCACCGCCGGAGAGTGAGGCCCTACCTCAACCCCGCCGACGCCCCGGAGGGGGCCGAGGTCTACGGCGGCTACACCGAGGAGATGGCCCGGGAGGAAGCCTCCCGGTGCCTCGACTGCGGGATCTGCGCCGAGTGCATGCGGTGCGAGGAGGTCTGCGAGAAGAAGGCCGTCCACCATGACGAGGAGGACCGGTTGGTGAGGCTCGAGGTGGGGTCAATCATCCTCGCTCCGGGCTTCTCGACCTTCGACCCGGGCCGCCTCGGGGAGTTCGGCTACGGGCGCTACCCCAACGTCATCACCGCTCCTGAGCTGGAGCGTCTTCTCTCCTCGACGGGCCCGACGGCGGGGCGGCTGGTGCGTCCGGGCGACGGGAGGCCGCCGCGCCGGGTGGCCTTCATCCAGTGCGTCGGGTCGCGCGACACCCGCGGGAAGGAAGGCGTCTCCGGGCGGGTCAGCGGACCGGCCGGCCACGAGCCGTCCGCCTACTGCTCGGGGGTCTGCTGCATGTTCGCGGTCAAGGAGGCCCTGCTCATCCGTGAGCGGGACGCCTCGGCCGAGGTGACCATATTCAACCTCGACCTCAGGGCCTACGGCAAGGACTTCCAGCGCTACGCCGACGGCGCACGACGCCGTTACGGCGTCCGTGTCGTGAACTGCCTGGTCTCCGCGGTGAGGGAGGACCCGGCGACCGGGAACCTGAGGGTCTCTTTCGTCCCGGAGACGGGGCTCCCGGACGCGGGCCCGCGTCCGTCTTCCGGTCGGTCGGGCCCGCCGGGGCGTCCGGCCGGAGGGAGAGCTCCGGTGGAGGAGGAGTTCGACATGGTCGTTCTCTCGGTGGGCTTCCAGCCGCCGGCGGCGGCCGAGGAGGTCGCCCAGAAGCTGGGCCTGCGGTTGGACGAAACGGGCTTCGCCCGGACGGAGGCGGGCCGGCCCGCGTCGACCACGAGGCCGGGCGTCTTCGCCGCGGGGGGCTTCCTCGGGCCGAGGGACATCCCCGAGACCATCACCTCGGCGAGCGCGGCGGCGGCCGCGGCCGGGGGGCTCCTCGCCCTGGCCCGCGGGGAACTGGCGCGGACCCGCAGCTATCCGCCTGAGCGGGACGTCAGGGACGAAGAGCCACGAGTGGGTGTGTTCGTCTGCCGCTGCGGCATCAACATCGCCTCGGTGGTCGACGTCCAGGCCGTGGTCGACGAGGCCAAGGGCCTCCCCGGCGTCGTCTGGGCCCAGGACTTCCTCTACACCTGTTCACAGGACAGCCTCGCTCACATGCGCCGGGTCATAGAGGGGGAGAAGCTGAACCGCGTGGTCGTCGCGGCCTGCACGACGCGCACCCACCAGCCGCTGTTCCGGGAGTGCCTCCGTGAGGCCGGTCTGAACCAGTTCCTCTTCCAGATGGCCAACATCAGGGAGCAGTGCTCATGGGTCCACAAGTCCGACGGGAAGCTGGCCACGGAGAAGGCCGCCGACCTCGTCCGGATGGCCGTGGCCAAGGCCCGCCTCCTGGAACCGCTCAAGACGTTCGAGGTGCCAGTCACCCCCAGGGCTCTGGTCATCGGCGGAGGTCCCGCCGGTCTCGCGGCCGCGCTGAGCCTGGCCGAGCAGGGGTTCTCGAGCTATGTCGTCGAGCGCGAGCCAGAGGTCGGCGGGAACCTCCGGCGGCTCCGGGCGACGGCCGAGTTCCCTGATGCAGGCCGGGTCCTTGACGAACTGGTCCGGCGCGTCGACGAGAACCCCCTGGTCAAGGTGTTCACCTCCGCCACGGTGGAGAGCTTCTCCGGGCACGCCGGCCACTTCACCACCGTGGTCGCCCGGCCAGGCCCGGGGAGCGGCGGCGAGCCCGAGAGGGTGACCCTGGAGCACGGCGTCACCATCGTGGCCACCGGCACCGTCGAGGGGGACGTCCCCGCCCTGCGGCCGCCCGGCGACCCGCGCGTCCTCACCCGCCTGGAGTTCGAGGAGAAGCTCGGGGCCGGCGCGGAGGGCCTCGGGACCCTTGTCGACAGGGCGCGGGGCTTCGGCGGGAGGGGAGAGGAGAGCCCGTCCGCGTCCGGTCCCGAGGCCGGTCCCGGAGGCGGTCCGGCGGGCGAAGCCCCGCCGCGGGTGGCCTTCCTCCTCTGCGCGGGAGGGCGGGGCTACGGGGAGGGCTCCGTCCCCTACTGCAGCCGGACCTGCTGCACGCAGGCCGTGAGCGCGGCCCTGAGGGTCAAGCGGGCCCAACCCGCGGCCGAGGTCTGGGTCGTCTACCGGGACATGATGACCTACGGGTTCTTCGAGGACCTCTACCGCGAGGCCCGTGAGGAGGGGGTCGTCTTCCTCCGCTTCCCGGAAGACGATTACCCGGAGCTCGACGCCGCCGGCCGGGTCCGGCTGACGGCGACCGACGCCTCGACCGGGGCCCGGGTCGTCCTGGAGCCCGACCTCGTGGTCCTGGGCGCCCCGGCCGTCCCGGCGGAGGGCACGGCCGAGCTCGCCCGGACGCTCAAGGTCGCCCTGACCCCGGACGGGTTCTTCAGCGAGGTCCACGCCAAGCTGGGGCCTCTGGACCTGCCGGCCGCGGGCATCTATGTCGCCGGCGGGGCGCACGGGCCCAAGCACCTCTCGGAGACCCTCCTCCAGGCCCAGGGGGCCGCGGCGAGGGCCGCGACCATCCTAGCCAAGGCCAGCCTCACCACGGGCGGCATCGTGGCCGAGGTCGACGCGGAGAAGT
>DPMO01000185.1 GCA_003541445.1 Clostridiales bacterium
CACGTATGGCAGAGCTCGTGGGGGGTGTCGACCCGTCTCATCGGGGCCCTGGTGATGGTCCACGGGGACGACCGTGGGCTGGTCCTGCCCCCGCGTGTCGCTCCAGTCCAGGTCGTCATCGTCCCCATCCCCAGCGAGAAGGAGGCCGAGAGCATCGCGGCGGCCGTGGCCTCGGCCCGCGCCGCGCTGGAGGGGCCTGACGGCCGCGGCGTCAGGCTCGAGGTGGACGACCGGCCGGAGTACACTCCCGGCTGGAAGTTCAACGAGTGGGAGATGCGGGGGGTTCCCCTCAGGCTTGAGATAGGGCCGAGGGACGTGAGGGCCGGTCAGGTCGTGGCGGTGAGGCGGGACACGGGCGAGAAGCTCAGGCTGCCGGCCCAGGCCGACGCCCTGTCCTCCTCGGTCGCAGGCCTCCTCGAGGAGATCCAGAGGAACCTGTTCGAGAAGGCCCGGACCTTCCGGGAGGAGCATACCTCTGAGGCCTCGAGCGTCGACGAGATACAGGAGGTCATGGAGACGAAGCGAGGCTTCGTGCGGGCCCCGTGGTGCGGTTCGGCGGAGTGCGAGGCGGCGGTCAAGGAGAGGACGGCAGCCACGATACGCTGCCTGCCCATGGCGAAGGACTCCTCCGGCAGGCTCTCCGGGGAGGACGCAGGGAGCGTCGTGGGCGACGTGGACTGCGTCTGCTGCGGGCAGAAGGCCCGCTATCTGGCCTACTTCGCCCGGGCCTATTGAGCCCGGCCTGCCGGGTGGGAGGCGTCGAGAGCTTGGCTGGGGTGTCCGTGGTGATACCGGCGTACAACGAGGAGAAGACCGTGGGCGCGGTGGTCCGCGCCGCGGTGATGGCGGAGTGCGTGGACGAGGTCATCGTCGTCAGCGACGGCTCCGGCGACCGGACGGCGGATGCGGCCAGGTCTCACGGGGCTCGGGTCATCGAGTTCGAGGCGAACAGGGGCAAGGCGGCGGCCATGAAGGCGGGCATGCTCGCGGCCAGGAACGAGGTGCTTCTCTTCCTCGACGCGGACCTCCTCGGCCTCAACCCGGACCACATCTGCCGCCTGGTCCAGCCTGTCCTGAGCGGGAAGGCGGACATGTGCGTCGGGGTGATGCGGGGCGGACGACCGGCCACCGACATCGCGCAGGCTGTCGCTCCGTTCCTCTCGGGCATGAGGGCCGGCCGTCTGGAGGCCTTCGAACCGTTGCGGACCCTCGACGAAGCCGGCTGGGGGGTTGAGGTCGCTCTTACGCTGTGGGCCCGGGAGCATAAGATGAAGGTCAAGGAAGTCGGCATCGTCGGCGTGACCCAGAGGATGAAAGAGGAGAAGCAGGGCCTCGTGCGGGGGTTCATGGCCCGGCTCCGCATGTATTGGGACATCATCCGCGTGGTTCCCAAGAGCGAACGGGCACGCCGCTGAAGAAGGAGGTCTCCTCTCTTGCCCGGCGGCTTCTCGGAGTTCGAGATGGTCTTGAGGCTGGTCTTCAGCCTCCTTCTCGGTGCCGTCGTGGGACTGGAGCGGGAGACGCACGACCGACCGGCCGGGCTCAGGACCTTCATCCTTGTGTCGGTCGGGTCGACCCTGATCATGATCGTGTCCATGAACATCCGCTATCTCTTCCCCGGGGGGGCGGGGGTCGACCCGGGACGCATCGCCGCTCAGGTCGTGACCGGTATCGGCTTCCTCGGGGCCGGGACCATCCTCCACGAGGGAGCGTCCATCCGGGGCCTCACCACCGCCGCAGGGCTGTGGGTCGTGGCCGCTATCGGCCTGGCCGTCGGCGCAGGCTTCTACCTCGCGGCCGGGGTCACGACCGCGCTGGCCCTGATCACACTCAGCCTGCTGTCACATGTCGAACGCTCCTATATCGGGGGCAAGGGCGACGCCGTGGTCACCATCGTCACCGTCGACCAGCCCGGGCAGCTCGGGCGCATCGGTTCGGTGCTGGGCGACAGCGGCATCAACATCAAGGACATCAAGCTCAGTCCCAAGGAGAAGGACCTCGTGGAGGTCGTCCTCAAGGTCAAGGCCCCCAACCGGGAGGCCCTCGCCAAGGCCCTCCAGGCCCTCGCTGGCCTCAGCGGCGTGAGGTCGGCCGAATACTCCGCCTAGGCTCCTCATCGTCATCGTGCTCCCGGAGTGGTCCGCCCGCACGTTTGTTGCCGCTGCGTCCGCTGTTGTGGTATACTATGGACCGGGATTGCGGCGCCAATGGCTTTTTGCGCCGTCATTGTTTTATTCGGGAGAATTCGACCCACCAGGACACGCCGACGGGCGCGGGAGGCCCGGGGCGGCGGTCCGGGTGCGGCCGGAGAGCTGCTTAAGGGGAGTGGGTCGCAGGGCGCCCACTCCTTGTCATCGAATGGAGCGTGACCGGGACCTTGGGGGGCAGGGGAACCAGAGCCCGTGGGCGAGTCGTCGAGCACGTGGAGCGCCTGGCCCGGGACGTCCTTGCTAAGCGGGACGACGGGCTCGCCCTTGACCGCGTCGAGTTCGAGCGCTCCGGGGGCGAATGGTTCCTGAGGGTCTTCCTCGACCATCCCGACGGCGTGACCCTGGTCCAGTGCGAGGAGGTCGCCCGGGAGCTGGGAGACCTCCTGGACCGTGAGGACCCTATCGCCCACTCCTACAACCTCGAGGTGTCCTCGCCGGGCGTGGAGCGTCCGCTGAAGCGCGAGGCGGACTTCGAGAAGTTCCGGGGACGCATGGTCACGCTCCACTTCTACAGGAAGATCGGCGGTCGCAAGAGCATCACCGGCCGACTCGAGGGTCTGACGGCCGACGGAGAGATAAGGCTCGAGGTTCCATCCGAAGGTGAGGTCCGCGTGGCCAGGTCCGACGTCAGCCGGGCGCACCTGGCGGTCGACTGGTCCGGGCTCTTCCGGGAGGGCGACGGAGGCGGTCTCAGATGATGAAGAGCGGCGGTGGGGGACGGCGGCCCGGCGGGAAGCCGAAAGGGGCCAACCTCGACTTCATCCAGGCCCTGGCGCAGATAGAGGATGAAAAGGGCATACCGGTGTCGGCTCTGATGGAAGCCATCGAGCAGGCGCTCGTTTCGGCGTACCGCCGCAACTTCGGGACGGCCCAGAACGTCCGGGTGGAGCTTGACGCCGAGACGGGTGACTTCCGTGTCCTGGCCCTGCGCGAGGTGGTCGAAGAGGTCACCGACCCGGCCGTCCAGGTCTCCCTTGAGGAGGCCCGGGAGATGGACCCGTCGTACGACGTGGGGGACGTCGTCGAGACGGAAGTCACCCCGAGCGACTTCGGCCGTATCGCCGCGCAGACGGCCAAGCAGGTCGTCCTGCAGCGCATCCGGGAGGCGGAACGGGGAATCATCTTCGAGGAGTACTCTCAGCGCGAGGGCGACATCGTGACAGGTGTCGTCCAGCGGCAGGAGTACAGGAACTACTACATCAACCTCGGCAAGACCGAGGCCGTCCTGACGCCTTCCGAGCAGATACCTGGAGAGAGACTGCGCCCGAGCGAGCGGGTCAAGGTCTATATAGTGGAGGTCAAGAAGACCACCAAGGGACCACAGATCTACCTGTCCCGGACCCATCCCGGGCTTGTCAAGCGTTTGTTCGAGCTGGAGGTCCCTGAGATCCACGACGGCCTCGTGGAGATCAGGGCCATCGCGCGCGAGCCCGGCTCCCGCACCAAGGTGGCCGTGGCCTCGCGCGACCCGAACGTGGACCCTGTGGGGGCCTGTGTCGGGGCCAAGGGGGTCCGGGTCCAGGCCGTCGTCCACGAGCTTAAGGGTGAGAAGATCGACGTCGTGCCGTGGTCCGAGGATGAGCGGGAGTACGTGGGCAACGCGCTCAGGCCGGCCAAGGTCCTCTACACCGAACTCTTCCCGGAGGAGAAGACGGCCAGGGTGGTCGTGCCCGACCACCAGCTGTCCCTGGCCATCGGCCGCGAAGGACAGAACGCGAGACTCGCGGCCAAGCTGACCGGATGGAAGATAGACATCAAGAGCGAAAGCCAGGTCAGGGAGGAAGAGGCCGCGAAGGCCGGGTCCGCGTCGGAAGGCCCGGACCAGGCGCTGGGCGAGGCGCCGGCGGCCGACCCGGCCGCTGAGGAACCCGGCGGCTTTCCGGCGGCTGACCCTGCCGGGGATGTGGAACCGATGATGCAAGAGGGGGAGCCGGCGCAGGATGACGAAGGCGTCCAGACCTAGACGCCCCAAGCGGCAGCCCCTGCGGACCTGCCTCGGCTGTGGGGCCAAGCGGCCCAAGAAGGAGCTCATCCGCGTGGTCAGGGTCCCGTCGGGGACGGTGAGGGTGGACGCGAGCGGACGTCTTGCGGGCCGCGGGGCTTATGTCTGCCCCAGTGAGGAATGTCTCCGAGGGGCGGCCAAGGGGAGGAAACTGGAGAGGGCTTTGAAGGTACCCGTTCCCGACGACGTCCTGGACGAACTGTCGAGGGCGGTCACCGCAGCCGGAGGGGCCGGCGGCGACGGGTCGACCCGATAAAGGGGTGAGGATTTTTGCCGGAAGGCAAGGTGCGTGTCGACGAATTGGCTAAGACGCTGGGGGTGAGTTCCGCCCAGCTCATGACCCTTTTGGGCGACCTGGGTATCAAGGCCGCGGGCCCGACGGCTCTTGTCGACGCCT
>DPMO01000280.1 GCA_003541445.1 Clostridiales bacterium
GCCCGGCTTGGCCCTGGCCGGACGCCGAGAGGACCGGCGCACGGCCGGTCCGGCCGGGTTGCGCATCACGGAAAGGGGAGGGTTTCGGATGACGGTGGGCACGGCAAAGGCCCAGGACGAGGACAGGACCGAGGCCGGGAGGGCCGACAAGGCCGAGAAGGGGACCTGGCGCGTGAAGAAGGGCCTGGCCGAGATGCTCAAGGGCGGTGTGATCATGGACGTCACGACCCCTGAGCAGGCCCGGATCGCCGAGGAGGCCGGCGCCGTCGCCGTCATGGCCCTCGAGCGGGTACCCGCCGACATACGGGCCGCGGGGGGCGTGGCCCGCATGGCCGACCCGGCGGTCATCCTGGAGATCATGGAGGCCGTCACGATTCCGGTCATGGCCAAGGCCCGCATCGGGCACTTCGTCGAGGCGCAGATCCTCGAGGCCCTCGGTGTCGATTATGTAGACGAGAGCGAGGTCCTCACCCCCGCCGACGAGGAGCACCACATCGACAAACACAGGTTCAAGGTGCCATTCGTCTGCGGAGCGAGGAACCTGGGGGAGGCCCTGAGGCGCATCGCCGAGGGGGCGGCCATGGTCCGCACCAAAGGGGAGCCGGGGACCGGGAACGTGGTCGAGGCCGTCCGCCACATGCGGGCCATGATGAGCGAGATCCGCAAGCTCGCCGGCATGGCCGAGGACGAAGTGGCCGCCGAGGCCAAGAGACTCGAGGCCCCTCTCGAGCTGGTCCGTGAGGTGAAGAGGCTCGGCCGCCTCCCGGTCGTGAACTTCTCGGCCGGCGGCATCGCCACACCGGCCGACGCGGCCCTGATGATGCAGCTCGGCGCTGACGGCATCTTCGTCGGGTCGGGCATCTTCAAGTCCAAGGACCCTGAGGCCCGGGCCCGGGCCATAGTCCGGGCGACGACCCATTACAACGAGCCCGAGGTCCTGGCCGAGGTCTCCAAGGGCCTGGGCGAGGCCATGCGCGGCATCGAGATAGCCACCATAAGGCCGGAGGAGCGGATGCAGGACCGCGGGTGGTAGCCCCCGAGGCGCGGCGGACCCGGAAGAGGAGGACGGACGTGGGGACGACAGGCACCGTTCGCATCGGTGTTCTCGACCTGCAGGGAGCGGTGTCGGAACACCTCGAGGCGGTCGAGGCGGCGGGGGGCGCCGCCGTCCCGGTGAAGCGGCCGGAGCAACTGGCCGGCCTTGACGGCCTCATCATCCCGGGCGGAGAGAGCACGACCATCGGGAGGCTCATGGAGGAGTACGGTTTCACGGAGGCCGTCCCCGAGGCGGCCGGGGAAGGACTCGCCGTCTACGGGACATGCGCCGGCCTCATCGTCATGGCCCGGGAAATAGAGGACGGCGTGCCCGGTCAGCCCTGCCTCGGGCTCATGGACATCGGTGTGGTGCGCAACGGGTTCGGCCGTCAGGTCGACAGCTTCGAGGCCGACCTCGTCCTCAGGGGCCTGCCGGGGGGCCCGTTCCGGGGGGTGTTCATCCGGGCCCCGTACGTGAAGAGGCTCGGGGCCGGCGTCGAGGCCCTGGCCGACTTCGACGGCAAGGTGGTCATGGTCAGACAGGGGCGCCACCTCGCGACCGCCTTCCATCCCGAGCTGACCGGTGACCCTCGTGTCCACCGGTACTTCGTCGAGATGGCGGCGCGGGCGGGTGAAGGCCGGTGAGCTCCCGTCCCCTGGGCGGGCGGGGTTCGGACGCCGGGAACCCGGGAGGCGCCGGGGAGACCCAAGAAGGCGAGCACGACTACGCCGTCACCGCCCTCACGACGGACGGCCGGGTGCGCGTCCTCGCCGCCCGCACGACCCGTCTGGTGGAGGAAGCGCGCCGCCGGCACGGCGCCTCGCCGACGGCTGTCGCCGCCCTGGGGCGCGTCCTCACGGCTGCGGCCCTCCTGGGACTCACCTTGAAGGACCGCGGGACGGTGACCCTGCGCCTCGTCGGTGACGGCCCCATCGGTGGTCTCATCGCCGAAGCCGACGCGGAGGGCAACGTCCGCGGCTACGCCAGGAACCCCCGGGCGGACCTCCCTCCCACGTCCGACGGTAAGCTCGATGTCGGCGGGCTGGTCGGCCGGAACGGTTTCTGCAGCGTCATCCGTGACATGGTCCTGAGGGAGCCCTACGTGAGCACGTCCCCCCTCGTCTCGGGCGAGGTGGGTGAAGACCTCACCCGGTACCTGGTCGACTCCGAGCAGACCCCGGCCGCGGTGGCCCTGGGCGTTCTCGTCGGGAGGTCGGGCGTCACCGCCGCCGGCGGACTCTTCGTCCAGCTCATGCCCCCGCCCGCGTCGGAGCACCCGGCCGCGCGGCGGGAGGATGCGGCGACCACGGCCCGTCTTGAGGCGTCCCTGGGCCGGATGGCGTCCGTCAGCCGCCTCATCGAGCAGGGGCTCGGACCCGAGGACCTGGCCGAGAGGGTCCTGGCCGGCCTACCCCACCGGATTCTCGCGAGAAGGCCGCTCCGCTTCCGCTGCCGCTGTAGCCGTGACAGGGCTCAGGGTCTCCTGGCCGGCATCGCTCCCGATGAACTCGAGGAGCTCAGGGCGTCCGGAGAGGGGGCCGAGCTCACCTGCCGGTTCTGCGGCGAGGTCTACCGGTTCTCGGCCGCGGACGTGGAGGAAGCGGCCGCCGAGCCGCGCAGGGGGGATGAGAGCTGAACCGCGACGGGACGGCCGGTGGAGAAGGGCCGGCCGGGCCGGGGGCGACCGGCCTCTCGTACGCGAAGGCGACGGCCCTCGCCTACGACCCGTTCATGTGGGTCATCACCCTCGGCCGGTACCGCCGCCTCGTGGCCGCCGAACTCGACCGGCTCGGTCTGGCCGGGGACGAGAAGGCCCTCGACCTCTGCTGTGGGACGGGGATCGTGGCCGCCGAGGTGGCGCGGCGGCTGGGGCCCCGGGGGGAGGTCGTGGCCGTCGACCTCTCGCCGGCCATGCTCGAGGCCGCTCGCCGGAAGCTTGCCCGGCTTGTCCGCCTTGGTGGCCCCGGAGAGAGGGACGTCGGAGCGTACAGAGACACGGAGGACCGCGGGGCGGCCCGTCTCCCCCGGGGGGAGTTCATCGCCTCCGACGCCTCGGACCTACCCCTGCGGGACGGCCGGTTCGACCTCGTGACCCTGTTCCTGGGCCTTCACGAGGTGGAGCCGGGCCGCCGTCTTCCGGTCCTGCAGGAGGTCAGGCGCGTGCTCCGGCCCGGAGGGGTCGGCCTCGTCCTCGACATCGGGGGCCGGGGACCCGCGTGGAAGATGCGTGTCGCCCGCTGGGCCATCACCGCCCTGGAAGGGCCTGACGCCTGGACGGTGACCGAACCGGGGGTGCCCTCCCTCCTCCGCTCGGCCGGTCTCGAAGTCGAGGGGGTCCGGCCCGTCTTCTCCGGTGCCTTCGAGTTCGTGCGCTTCCGCCGGCCCGGTTGAGAACGGACCTTCCTCCACACTTCACTCCGGACGGGGCGCCTTCGGCAGGCCTATTGGCCCCGGTGGTGCAGCTTCGGCGCGGCCACGAACGAGAGCCCGTGTTCGGTGAGGGCGCGGGCCGTCCTGTTCAGGGCGTCGTGCTTGTCGAGGTAGTTCCTCAGGAGCAGGTCCATCTCCCCCGCCTCGAGGATCTCGGCCTTGTCGCGGAAGTAGTCGAGGATGTCCGACGGATGCTCCCGGGTCTCTTCGACCTCCGGGTCGCCCCCCTCGTGCTTGGCCGAGATGTTCTTCACGCGGCCGGCGAGCTCGACCAGTTCGTCCCGGCGGTTGTAGGGCTGGATGACGATGCTCTTCCAGGTCTCGACGATGTGGTGCTCGAACCTGACCACGTCCTCGAAGCCCAGGGGCCGCCTGAACTCGGCCGTGATCTCGATGGTCTCGTTGTTGACCGAGTTGGACCAGTTGAACCCGATGAGCGGGGTCGTGCCGTCGTCCCGCGAGAAGAGCTTGGCCCCGATGAGCGTCCAGAAGGCGGCGTAGGGGTTGTCGTTGCCCATGAACACCGAGATCTTGAACTCGATGTCGACCCCGAGCTTGTGGAGGAGGTAGCCCACCAGGACGGTGCCGGGGTTGATGTTGAGGACCTGACGGACTCCGTAGTTGGTGTAGTAATAGAGGAACTCGTCGAGCCACATCAGCGGGTGGTCGTTGGGTTGGCCGACCCCGCCGAAGTACCCGGTTATGGTCTCCGGGCCGCCGAGGTGGATGTTCGAGCCGTCGGTCCCCTTGGTGTCGAGCGTCTCGACATAGCTCGCCCCCATCACCTGCATGGCCGCGGCGAAGGCCACCAGGTCCCCGTCGTCGGCCTCGGCCTCCTTCATCTTGCGCACCCTGATGAAGCGGCCGGGCATGAGCTCCTTGTTCGCGATGGCCTGCTCGGCCTCGGCGATGACCCACGGGAAATACTGGGCCGCGCTTATCTCGAGGGTGACGGCGAAGTCGTCCTTGAAGGTCATCGAGTCGGCCTTCGGCCCGAGAACGCGGCGCCGGTACTCGGCGACGGTGACGAAGGCGCCCTTGTCCCTCTGCTCGATGAGCCATCTGATGTCGGAGAGGTAAGGCGACCCCTGTTCTTCGAGCCGGGCCAGCAGGCTCGAGAGCTTCCGGGCCTCGGCCGCCTTGGCGTTGATCTCCTCAGGGGTCCCGTACCTGGCCACCACTTCGAGGAAGTCCTTTACCACGCGGCTCTCGGGGTCGAGCAGGATGCCGTTGATGGCCGAGAGCCTCTCCTCGGGAATCCGCAGCCGTGCCTGAAGCTCCCTCAGCCTCTCGGCCGTCTCGCTGGAAGCCCCTCGCACGGGGCCCGGGCCGGCCCCGCGGGGGGAGGCGGGTGTCCGCTCACTCATCGTTCGTCCTCCTCCTTGAGTAGACGGACGAGTTCCTCGTACTCCTCGTCCTTCATGCCGAAGTAGCGCTCGGGTTCGGGGAAGACCCCCTCCCTGACCTCCTGCACGTACCGCTCCAGGCCGTCCTGGATGACCTTGCCGGCGTCACCGTACTTCTTGGCCATCTTCGGGGTGAACTTGGGGTAAAGGCCGAACATGTCGTGGAAGATGAGGAGCTGGCCGTGGGCGTCAGGTCCGCTCCCGAGGCTTATGATGGGTATCCCGGCGCGTTCCGTGACGAGCCTGCAGACCCTGTCGGGCACGAGTTCGAGGAGGATGGCCACGCACCCGGCCTCCTCGAGCGCCCGGGCGTCGTCGACTATCTTCTTGGCCTGGGCCGCCGTCTTGCCCTGGAGGCGGAAGCCTCCGAGGCTGGCCGCGCTCTGTGGGGTCAGGCCGAGGTGCCCCATGACGGGTATGCCGGCCGCGGTGATGGCCCGGACCCGTGAGAGGACCTCGGACCCCCCTTCGAGCTTGATCGCGTCGCACCCCGCCTCGGCCATGAACCGCCCGGCGTTCCGGACGGCCGTCTCATCCGAGGGCTGGTAGGACATGAAGGGCATGTCCCCGACAAGCCAGGCGTTGGGCGTTCCGCGCCGGACGGCCTGGGCGTGCCGGACCATGTCGTCCATGGTCACCGGCAGGGTCGAATCGTAGCCCAGGATGGTCATCCCGAGGCTGTCGCCCACCAGGACGATGTCAATGCCCGCCTGCTCCACAAGGTAGGCCATCGGGTAATCGTAGCAGGTGACCATTGTCAGAGGGGTGCCTTGGGCCATCTTCTCGTAGAGGACGGGCAGGGTCACCTTCTTGCGCTCGCTGTCGCTCATGTCCGGACTCCCTTCACAGTCTTCGGTAGCCGGCGGCCCCCCGCCGCCGCGCGGGTGGGGTCGACCGCCGACATGCCCCGTCAGCACCGCTCCCGGCCGGTGGGCACATCCGGTGCGCGGTGTGTGCGGGAAAACCACGGATGTTTTCTATGACCAGGGAGGGACTTCCTAGTCTCCGTTCGACTTTGCCGGCGGTCACCGGGTCGCCGGGTCCCCTGCAGGTCGGGTCGGCGTCCGTGGGGCGGGAGGGGCCGAGTCCGCCTCCGGTGACCAGGCGGTCGTGCCGGGGGAACAGGCCCGGGCGAGACGGAGGTCACACCGCACATGGCGTGGTATAGTGGTTGTGGAAGGTGGTCATACCCATGCTCGACCCGGCACAGATGCTCGGCCAGGTCACCTGGGCCGGCGGGGCTGTGGCGGCGGTCATGGCCCTCGCGGAATATGGGCTCCTCCTGCTCCTGGTCAGACAGGGTCTGAGGCGGCGCGGCCCGGCGGCAGCCGGGCGGCCTGCGCCCACCACCGACGCAACAGCCCCTGACCCTCGGCGGCCGGCGCTCGGGGTGGGTCTGGCCCTTCTTGCCGGGAGCCTGGCCTTCCCCTTCGCCATAGCCTCGGTCCAGGTTCCCCTGCAGGCGGCCCTCGCGCGCTGGGCGGCGGCCACCCTGGCCACGGCCGACCAGTACATCCTCTCGATTCCCGCGGTGTTCGCGTCAGGCCTGGTCCAGGAGCCGGCGAAACTCCTCGCCGCGATGGTGGGCATGGCCTTGGCCGGGTCGCTGCGGCCGGGGGTCGCCGGAGGCGAAGCTGTGCAGCGGGCCGTGCTCTTCGGGGCGACGGCCGGCGTCGCCTTCGGGGGGATTGAGGCGGCCTGGGTTCTCTCGCCCGCCGTCGGGGCCCTCGGTTCGGTTCCGGACGGGATCACGGTCGGGACGCTCTCGCTGGCCGTGGTCGAGCGGGTTTTCGCCGTTCTCTTCCACCTGGCGACAGCGGGACTGGTCGTCTACGCCTGGAGCCGCGGCGTGCGGCAGGGTCTCCTGGCCCTGGGGGCGATGACGGTCGTCCACGGCATGGTGAACTACTCGATCGTCCTCCTGAGGTTCGGCGCCATCGGGATTGCGGCCCTGGAGGCCTGGGCCGCGTTTGTGGCTCTCTCTTTGTTCGGCATCCTCGTGTTTTTGGCCCGAAGGGCTCGCGGTCGTCATGACGAAACGGGGGCGTTGACCAACCGGGGATGCGGCCCGCGAGCGAGCGGGTTCGTGACCCGCGGAGAGGAGACTGCTGATGCGAAGTCATGCCCTTAGGGGCCGCTCTTGTGCCGGTAGGACGTTGACCTGCATCTTGGTGACGGTCCTCGCTCTGGCCGTCTTGGCCGCCGCTGCGGGCTGCCGGCCGCCGGAAGAGCAGCCGCTGGTGCTCACCGTCCCCTGGCGTGACGGTGAGACCTCGCGTCTCGAGGTCGTCAACAGCGAGACCGGGACCCTGGTGGCCGAATGGAGAATCGAGATGGCGGCGGCTCCGGACGGGGGGTGGGTCATCACCTCGGAGACCTGGAGCCCCCAGGGGAGCGAGCTCTCGGCTGTCCGTGTCGCCTCCGGGACCCTGCTTCCGCAGACGATAGACTACACCCTCGAGAGCCCCCAGATGAAGGCGACGCTGACGGGCCGTTACGGGGAGAAGGAGCTGGTCATCTCCGCCACGGTGAACGGAGAAGCGCAGGAGGCAACGGTGAGGCTCCCGGCTCCCCCCTACTTCGACAACGAGCAGTTCGTAGCCACCCTCCGCGCGTTCCCCCTTGCTGAAGGATGGGAGCGGGCGGTGAACCTCATCGTCTCCAAGTCGGCGACCAAGGCCCGGCTCACGGTGAGGGTTGTCGGTCGGGAAGAGGTGACCGTCCCCCTTGGGAGGTTCGACTGCTGGAAGGTCGAGTTGGTCGGAGTGGGCCAGACGGCCTGGGTGAACGCCGAGGCGCCGCACCAGTTGGTCCAGTACGAGAATTCGGGCGCCAAGACCCTCTCACGACTGGTGGAGTTCGAGCCGGGTTCCTGAGCGGCGGGAGCACCGGCGAGCCCGTCGGGCGGTTGAGGATTCCATCCCCACCCTGAGAGCGACGGGAGGCGTGCATGTGCCGTCCGAGTGGGTCTACCACGCGTCTCCGGTTCAGGGCCTGAAGGTCCTGCGGCCCCGGCCGAGCACGCATGGCCGCTCCTGGGTCTACGCGACCATCGACCCGGTGATGGCCGCGCTCTTCGTCAGCCCCATCGGCGGGGACCTCACCTGCCAGGTGGGGCGTGACCCCGAGACCGGTGCACCCTACGTCTGCGAGCGGTTCCGAGGCGCCTTCGAGCACCGCTACGCGGGGCGGAGCGGGTCCATCTACACCCTTCCGGCGGGACGGTTCCTCTCCGGACAGACCTCCTGGGAGGAAGAGGTCGTCTCCGAAGAGGCGGTTGTGCCCGTCGGCGAAGTCCGTATCGCGGACGCGCGGGCTTACCTCCTCGAGCTGGCGGCCGCCGGCGAGCTTCTCATCGTTCGCTATCCGCGCAGGATCGACGGCATCCCCGAGGACGACGAAGACCTTGTGGACAAAGTCGCACAGTGGGCTCGTCAGCTGGGGCCCGGTGTCCTTGAGCAGCTGAAGGCGTACCATCCGCACCTTCTGGGACGGGTGGTCAGCAGGCTCCAGGCACCGGGTGAAGAGGAATAGGCATCTCCGTCAAGCGGACGTATTCTTCTTACCGGATTTCCAGCGCTGGCGCAGGCACGAGAAGAAGCGTGTCAGGGAAGCGCGGACGAGCACGGAATTGGTCGGCCATTCGGACTTTCTACGTGTTCATGAAAGAAACGTCTGTCCACGCCGTCGGCAGGTCCTGGTAGCGAGGCCACCTGTTGTCTGAAGCCCCGCGAACGTCAAGTATCCGTCGTACGTTTGTCTTCAGGGCTTCTACCCGCGGGGAAAAAACAGGCCGACCCTGCCACGTTGCCGGAGAATGCCAGCTAGACGGAGTGGGCCGTGTATACAACGTGCAGGGGGGACGCATCCGTCCCCCGCACTTCGTTCGTTCCACCGCGTTTGACCCTTCCGCCCGCGGACTGTATAATACCGCTAACCCAAGAGGTGGCCGCGACTGCCAGTGTTGACAGCGGCCCACGGCGATGACGGGAAGAGTAGGTCCTTTGCCGGAAACGCCCAGAGAGGCGGCGGACGGTGCGAGCCGCCCCGGCGGGGGCTGAAATCCACCCCGGAGCTCCAGGCGATGAGCCGGCGGGTCGAGCCCGATACCGCTCGAACGAGAGGCCCTGCGCGGCGGCCGCGCCCGGGCGCAGGGCCTGAAACAGGGTGGCACCGCGTGCCTTCACGCCCCTGGCCGTTACGGTCAGGGGCTTTCAGCTTCCCGGGGAAGACGGGGGAGAAGACGATTGGAAGAACAAGTGACGAGGAAGCGGAGGTCGAGCCGATGGCCGAGCACACCGAAGGGAAGTTGAGGGCCGACATAGGCGTCTTCGGGGGCTCGGGGTTCTACGAGCTCCTCGGCGAGGATGCGGTCGAGGTCTGGGTGGACACCCCCTACGGTCCTCCGAGTGACGTCATCACCGTGGGGGAGTTCGAGGGCAAGCGGGTGGCGTTCCTCCCGCGGCACGGGCGGGGGCACCAGTATCCGCCGCACAGGATACCCTACCGGGCCAATCTCTGGGCGATGCGCGAGCTCGGGGTGAAGACCGTGTTCGCGCCCTGCGCGGCCGGGAGCCTCCAGCCGCATGTGAAGCCCGCGGATTTCGTGGTGTGCGACCAGTTCGTCGACCGCACCCGGAGCCGCCCCGCCACGTTCTACGACGGGCCGGTGACCGTGCACGTCAGCCTGGCCGACCCGTACTGCCCGCGTCTCAGGCGCCTCCTGGTCGCCGAAGCCCGCAGGCTGGGGATAACCGTGCACGACGGCGGCACGGTGGTCGTCATCGAGGGCCCGCGCTTCTCGACGCGGGCCGAGAGCAAGTGGTTCAGCCAGGCGGGTTGGGAGTTCATCTCCATGACCCAGTACCCCGAGGTCGTCCTGGCCCGCGAGCTGAACATGTGCTACGCCAACGTGGCCCTCATCACCGACTACGACGTGGGCCTGGCCGACGACCCGAGCGTCCCGCCCGTGACCCATGAGGCGGTCCTCGAGGTCTTCAAGGCCAACAACGAGCGGGTCGTCTCACTGCTCGCCGCGGCCATCCGGAAGGTCGACGACGACCCCGATTGCGGGTGCCGCAAGGCCGTGTCCATTCCGGGAGCCAAGTGGGCGGGCGGACTGAGGAGTCTGGAGGGCTGAAGTGACGCGGAAAGAGACGGGCGAGCGCACCGGCGGCGGCCGGGGCTCCGGCCAGGGCCCCAACGAGGACTCCGGCCGCGACAAGGTCAAGCCTCTGGAGCTTCGCGAGGCCGAGGTCGTGCTTCTCGACCAGACCAAACTGCCGACCCGGGTCGAGTACGTTCGGGCCCTCTGCGTCGAGGATGTGGCCCGGGCCATCGAGACCATGGTCGTGCGGGGAGCCCCGGCCATCGGCATCGCCGCCGCCTACGGGCTGGCCCTCCATGCGGCGGTCTCTAGGGCGCAAGGCCCGGAGGAGTTCCTCAAGGACTTCGACGCCGCCGCGAAGCGTCTGGCGCGAACGCGCCCGACAGCGGTGAACCTCTTCTGGGCCATCGAACGCATGAAGAGGACGGCGCGCGAGGCCGTCAGGGAAGCGGTCGGGGCCCGTGCCGCGACCCCAGGCGGGCGGCCCTGGCTGGAGGTCGTCCGTGACCGCCTGCGGGCCGAGGCCCTCGAGATCGCCGGGGCGGACGAGCGCGGCAACCGCCGCCTCGGCC
>DPMO01000148.1 GCA_003541445.1 Clostridiales bacterium
GCCACCCTCACCTCGCCCGAGTCCGTCGTCCCGTCGAAGACGGTCCAGGACCGGCCGCCCTGCTTCCCTTGCTCCCTCTCTTCCCCCACGCCGCCGGCCCCACCCGCCCAGACCGGGCCGGCCACCTGCCTCACCTCGGCGAGTTCGAACCCCGCCCGCCGGGGCCCGATGCCGGTCCGCCCGAGCTGCCTGAAGGCCACGACGAAATAAGGCAGGTAGGACACGCCCCGCCCGATGAGGACGAGGCCGAACTCCATCTCGTCGCCCGGCTCGAGGAAGGTACGGTCGTCCTCGGGCGGCTGGATGACGAAGGGGCGCGGGATGTCCCGGAATGTCCGAAGGACGTCCGAGCCCTCCGGCGGCGAGGTCTCGAAGACGTACGCGTAGGGGCAGGCCTGCCGTAGGCCGCAGCCTCCGCAGTCGTCGGCCCGCAGGGCGCAGGCCACCCGGCGGAAGGCGGAGCCGAAGCCCCCACGCAAGACGGAACCCTTGTAGGCCGGGAGGGGCATCGGCTGCCGGACCGCAAGGCGCAGGCGGAAGAGACCCACCTTCAGCTCAGGGAACACGGCTGTCCGCCACCCCGTACCGGCGGGCCAGACCGGCCACCTCCCGCCGCACATCCCGCACCAGCTCCTCCGGCCCGAGAACCTCGGCCCCCGCACCGAAGGACAGGACCCACCTCTTAATCTCGCCGAGACCCCCGACCCGCATCCGGAGGACGAGCCCTCCGTCGTCGAGCTCCTCGATCTCCTGGCTCGGGTGCCAGCGCCGGCCCCTCACGTAGCGGGCCTGCTCCGGACCGAAGCGGATGGCCACATCCCTCGGTTCGCCCCGCTCGATGCGGAAGCTGTCCCTTACGAACGACTCCGGGGAGAAGCCCGGCTCCACCTCGAAGGACCTTCCCGTGCCGCGAATCCACTCGATGCGGTCGAGGGCGAACGTCTTGACCTCCCTGCGCCAGTGGCAGTAGGCGAAGACGTACCACGCCCCGTCATGGAAGTGGAGATGGTAGGGGTCGATGTCCCGCTCCCTCCACTCGCCGCGGCTGGCCGTGAAGTACCGGATGCGCACCGTCTCCTTCCTGGACCGGGCCTCGTTCAGGGTGTGGAAGGCCTCCATCACCTGGCGCTCTTCCCCCCGCAGGGGTTCGATGCCGAAGCTGACCCACTCGGCCAGTTGCGGCACTTCGTCCGCGGTGATCTCCTTGGGGAAGAGGTAGGCGAGCTTCGAGAGGGCCCTGGCCACGGCCCGCTCGTAAGGCGTCCCCCGGCACTGGTTCAGGAGCTTCACGGCGAGGAAGATTGCCACGGCCTCGCCTTCGGTCAGCTTGAACCTGGGCAGGTCCGGTCCCCCCTGAGCGAAGTAGTAGCCTTTGCGTTTGGGGTCGTAGACGAGGTCGTCGGCCACGAAGTCCCGGACCTTCTCGATGTAGCGCTCCGCGGTCCGCCGCGAGCACTCGAAGTGCTCCGCGATGGTCTTGGTGTTCGGATAGCGTCCCTCCTTGATCATGACGATGAGCTCGTAGAGCCGGTATCCCGTGTGCCGGTCGGGAAACGTCACCCGAACCCGCCTCCTGTGACCCGGGCCGGCCGCCCCAGGCCCTGGACCGTGTGCCGGCGTCCGGCTGTCCGCCCGGGTCGAGTCGTGTCCGCCGCTGTCGATGAAAGTCTTTGCACAAGGGCAGCGATTTCCTCCCGAGGGACGTTGTCCCTGGTCCGGCTCGGCATGAGCGGTTGCAACAGGCGACAGGAACAGAACCGACCTCCCTCCTGGGCTGGTCATACTACCGGCAGAAGAGGTGAAACCCCTGGAAAGCGAGAAGCCCGTCCCGCCGGTGAAGATAGGCGTCGTGGGCACAGGTCACGTCGGCTCGACCTTCGCCTTCACCCTTCTCCTGAGAGGGCTGGCCCGCGAGCTGGCCCTTGTCGACCGCAGAAGGGACAAGGCCGAGGGTGACGCGATGGACCTCAACCACGCCGTCCCGTTCGCCCGCCCGGTGCGCATCTCGGCCGGCGGCTACGAGACTCTGCAGGGCGCCTCCATCGTCTGCATCGCCGCCGGCGTGGCCCAGCGTCCCGGTGAGGACCGACTGAGCCTCCTCCGAAGGAACATCGCCGTCCTGAGAGAGGTGGTCGCGGGGATAACCGCCCACTGCCCGGAGGCCATCATCCTCGTCGCCTCGAACCCCGTGGACATCCTCAGCTATGCCGCCTGGAAGCTCTCGGGCTACCCGGCCGCCCGGGTCATCGGGTCGGGGACCATCCTCGACACGGCCCGGCTCCGCTACCTCTTGAGCCGCCACTACAGGGTCGACCCCCGCAGCGTCCACGCCCACATCATCGGGGAGCACGGCGACAGCGAGGTCCCGGTCTGGAGTCTGGCGAACATCGCCGGTATCCGCCTGGAGGACTTCGAAGGCTACGAACCCGAGGCCCACCGTGTCATCTTCGAGAAGGCCCGGGACGCGGCCTACGAGATCATCCGACGCAAGGGAGCCACCTACTACGCCATCGCGGTGGGGCTCGCACGGATCGTGGAGAGCATCCTGCGGGACGAGAACACGGTCCTGTCCGTCTCGACCCTTGTCAACGGCTACCACGGCGTCCGGGACGTTTACGTCGGGGTCCCGGCGGTCGTCGGCCGCAATGGGGTCGAGAGGGTCATCGAGCTGCCGCTGGCCCGCGAGGAGGTCGAGGCCTTCCGCCGCTCGGCCTCGATCCTGCGCGGGGTGCTCGACTCCCTGGACCTGTGAAGGACCGCCGCGGTCAGGATGGTGACCGCGGCGGTCCAGAAAGGCGTGAGCGAGTAGCGCTCTGAACCCGGCCGGGCCGGCCGGCTCTTGCCTCAGCCAGCGCTCTCTCCGAGGCCGGCGAGCACGGCGTCGACGTCCACGGCCTCGAGAAGCGTCTCGAGATACTCCAGAAGGGCCGCCTCGCTCTCCTCGTAGCCGGCCAGGGCCTCGTAGAACGCCGGTGTGAAGTAGAGGCCCTGCGCGTGGGCCGCCTCGAGCTCAGCCCGGGCCTCCGCCTCCTCGGCGCACACGGTCCTTATCGCGAGAGCCCTCACGAGGCACTCCTCTATATAACCGCCCACCGATGGGTGCTCTCGCGAGATGAGCTCGAGGCCCTTCGCGACGTCGTGCACCGGACGGAAGCGGGTGAACCCGACGTCGAGCTCGATCTCCCGCAGGGTGTCGGCGATGAGGAAGCGCGCGAACTCCCGGACCAGCTCGTCAGGCCGGAGGTCGCCCGGACCCAGGAGGACGTACAGGACATCCTCGTCGTCGTCATGGTACACGCTGGCGAACCCCGACGGAGCGAGGAGGTTGGGGATGATGTGCACGGCCGAGACGGGACTCTCCTCTTCTCCCGCGTAGGCGAGGAAGGAGCGGACGGCCTCCGTGGCCGGACCGAGAAGCTCGGCCGCGTACTCCTCGTGAGCCGCCTCGTGCTCCTCCCACAAGTCCGCCGCATGGGCCGCCCACAGGGCCTTCAGGGCGGCGGAGATGTCGGGTATGATGCCCATCGTCGAACTCGTGCCCATCTCCGGAGGACCGCCGATGTCCCGGAGGACCATCGCCGCCAGGTTCCCTGCTCCGCCGGAGCCGAGGAAGGTCCTGAACTCAGCGAACTCCTCCGGGTCGACGTCGGCGAGGGCCTCCCTGACCGCCTGGCGTACCGGGTGCATGGCCTCACCCGGTTCGCGGTCGTACCCGGCCATGTTCATGCCCAGGAACATGGTGAAGACGCGGGGGTCGCCCGCCGCGGTCACCGGAAGCTCCGCGGAGGCGACCTTCTCCTTTCCACCGCACCCCGCGAGGACTCCCGCGGCCGACAGGGCGAGCACCGCGGTCAGGACGACGGCTCCCGCCCTCAGAAACGCTCCACGCATTTGCAGAAAACCCCCCCTGAGGTCGCCACAGGGAAGCAAGCCGCCCGGCCGCCGGCCCCCGTAGCCTGAAGAAGTGACCTGTGAATTGAAATGCACAAATTCTGTGAAGTCCGCCGGTTTCCTTCCTGGACGGCAGAAATCTTAGACTGCAACGTCCCTCGCCGCCGTCGGAGCCGTCTCCCGCGCCGTCCCCTGCTCCTCCGCCGGAGGTTCGAGCCTCCGGTCGGCGCCGGCGGGAAGGAGCGGCCCCACGAGCCGCAGCACGGCCACCGGGGTCTGCTGACTCCCCTGTCCGAGGGGGTTGTCCCGGAAGAGTTCGGCGACCAGGCTCGGGTCGACCCCGTCGCTGTGTCCGAGGACCTCGACGCTGAGGTCGTTGGCGTCGACCACGGCGACGCCCACCTTCGCGCCGGTCTCCCGGCTCAGAAGGGCGGAGAGGTC
>DPMO01000134.1 GCA_003541445.1 Clostridiales bacterium
ACTTCTTCTCGGAGCGCTACGAGCAGGGCGCGAGGTGGTGGGTGTCCTTCCGGGACTGGGGAATCTATCTCTTCCACAGCGTGCCCGTGGACCGCACCGGGGAGGTCATCCCGGAGGAGGCCGACAAGCTCGGACAGCCGGCCTCACACGGTTGTGTGCGCCTGAGCATGGAAGACGCCCGGTGGTTCTACGAGACCATCCCTGAGGGGACCCCTGTGGACATCGATTAGAGGCCTGTGTCGAGGCCGGGCCGGCCGCGGCTCGACCGCGGCGTCGGCCGTGCCGAACGGCGTTTCCACAACACTTTCTGGTGGTGACTGGGTTGCACTCGTTCTTCCGCAGGCTCATTCTCACCCTGGCCGGCAACAGGCTGGTCACACGCCTTGTCTCCCGCTACGGGATGAGGCTCGGAGCCCGGCGCTTCGTCGCCGGGGAGGACTGGGAGCAGGCCGTGGTTCAGGTCAAGGCCTTGAACGACTCCAGGATGTCGACGACACTCGACTACCTGGGTGAGAGCGTCACAGACACGGCCCAGGCCCGGGCGGCACGGGACACCTATCTGGCGCTGCTGGAGAAAATCGACGCCTCGGGCGTCCGGGCCAGCGTCTCCCTGAAGCTCACCCAGATGGGCCTCGACATATCCCGCGAACTCTGCGTTGAGAACGTCGGTGCCATCGTGCGCAAGGCGGCGGACCTCGGCAACTTCGTCCGGATCGATATGGAGGGGTCGGCCTACACCCAGGTCACGATAGACATCTACAGGGAGCTGCGCCGCGACTTCGACAACGTCGGTCTGGTCATCCAGGCCTACCTCTACCGCAGCGAGGAGGACGTCCGCTCCCTGGCCGGGCTGAGACCCGACCTGCGCCTCTGCAAGGGCGCCTACCTCGAGCCGGCCGACGTCGCGTTTCCGAGGAAGGCCGATGTCGACGAGAACTTCAAGAACCTCATCGCCCTCAACCTCGGCCAAGGGGGCAGGACGGCCGTCGCCACCCACGACGAGAAGATCATCTCCTGGACAGAGGCCTACATCCGTGAGAACAGGGTGCCGAAGGAGCTTTACGAGTTCCAGATGCTCTACGGCATCAGACCCGCTCTCCAGCGGCGGTTGGCCGACGCCGGGCACCCCGTGCGCATCTACGTGCCCTTCGGGACAGAGTGGTATCCCTACTTCACCCGACGCCTGGCGGAGCGTCCGGCCAACGTCCTCTTCTTCCTCGGCAACCTACTGCGTCGGTAGCCGGGGGACCGCAGGCGCCCTCAGGTCTGAGGCACAGGGTCCGGTCCCGAGACCGGCGACCGGCCCCTGTGCCTGCTGACCGCTCCCTCTCCAGCCAACATCACCCTCGCATACGCCCCACGGGCAAGGCAACCCTACATTTTGGGGGGTCACAGGAAGGGATACGGCCCACCGCATTGGCAGCACATCGATGAGCTTTCACGACTTGGAAGGGGTTGAGCCTAACGTGGTCGGCAACATCCAAGGCACCTTCGGCGGTCAGACGGCAGGCGCACCTCAGGGCCAGGGCCAGTTCCAGCACGGACCCGGCCCGCAGGGTGGCCAGGGCATGGGCGGTCAGGGTCAGTATCAGGCTTGGTCCGGCCAACAGGCCCAGTACGGGCAGGGCCAGGGTCCCTGGCAGTACAGACAGGGTCCGGCCATACAGGGTGAGTACGGCCAGACCCAGGCCCAGTTCGGTCAGCCGACAGGCCAGAACGTGGGCCGGTACGCCGGGAGCGTGAGCTCGCGGCTGCTCGGCGGTCCCGTCACCGGGCAGTTCCAGGGCCAGCAGCAGAGCGCGTACGTCGGCTACGGCCCCGGCGAGGGGCGCAGGGCCGAAGCCCGGTTCACCGATGTCGGCTACCGTGGCGGCTACGCTCAGGCCGGCTACGGTCAAGGTGGCTACGGCCAGGGCGGGTACGCCCAAGGGGCCTACGCCGCGCAGGGCGGCTACGCGCAGGGTGCGGCCTACGGCCAGGGCGGCTACGCGCCAGCGACCTACGGCGGCCAACGCGGGTACGCCCAAGGAGCCTACGGCGGCCAGGGCGGGTACGCCGGAGGCGGGCCGCAGCAATACGCCGGGAGCGTGAGTTCGCGGCTGCTCGGCGGTCCCACCACAGGCCAGTTCCAGGGTCAGCAGCAGACGGGTCCGGTCGGCTCGCGCCTCCTGGGTGGGCCGGCCAACGTGTGTCAAGGGCAGTACGGCCAGACCTCGGGCTACGGGATGAACCCACAGCCTCAGGGGGCCCAGAGGTTCTGAGCTGGGGAGAGGGTCCGGCTCAAGAAGGCCGGACGGCGGTAGGCGGTCCAGGGAGAGCATGACGAAGGGCGGTCGCCGCAGGGCGGCCGCCCTTTTGCCTCTGGCCTGCGGTCTGCGCGGCCCCGGGCCTCACTGCTGGAGACGCCGTCCGCCGTAGCCGGTCTCGTCGCTCTCCACGTCGACGGTCACCACGCGGCCGCGTTCGCGGTCCACCTTCGGGGCCCTGATGGTCAGAACGCCGTGGCGGAACGAGGCCCGGGTGGCCTCCGGGTCGATGTGGCGGGCCAGAGGAATGAGCCTCTGGACCAGCCCGTGACGACGCTCGCGGTAGTGGTAGCCTTCCCCGCGCTCCTCGTGTTCCTCGCGGAGCGTGCCGCGGAAGGCGACGGAGTCCTCGGTGACCCTGACCTCGATGTCTTTCGGGTCCATGCCCGGGAGCTCAGCCTTCACGACCATATGGTCGTCTGTCTCGAAGACGTCCACGGCCGGTTCGATGACCCCGTAGTCCCGCTCCTCGGCGAAGGGCAGCCTGAAAAGCGGCCGGTAGAACCTGTCCCAGGCGTAGTCGAAGAAGCGGTCGATGGCGCTCCAGGGCTGGGGCGCACGCGTGACGGGAAGCCGTCTCTCCATGGTCCCACCTCCTTTCCGTCCATGCTTGCGTCTCGGTGGGGCGGATGACGCCCGGTTCGGCGCCCCCTATTGTGCGGTCCCCGGACGACCTTTATCCCCTGGTCTTCAGGGTCCGCGCGGGTGCCCCGGCCCTGCGGTGCCGGGCGGCCCGCGCGCCCGGAGCGGAGTGGTGGCGCCCGGGAGGGGCCGAGTCTGCGCAGGCGGGGAAACCTAGAAGCGGGTCGAGGGGCGGATGCGAGTGTCCCAGGGAGGTCTGGTATCGTGGCGGAGATACTCTGGCGAGAGTGGGGGCAGGAGGCCTTCGACGAGGCGGCAAAGGCGCGCAAGCCCGTCCTGTTGGACATCTCGGCCGTCTGGTGCCACTGGTGCCACGTCATGCACGAGACGACGTACCGGGACCCGGATGTGGTCCGGGCGGTCAACCGCGACTTCGTGCCGGTGAGGGTCGACACGGACCGTCGTCCGGACGTCAACCGCCGCTACAACATGGGCGGGTGGCCGACGACGGTCTTCCTGACCCCCGGCGGGGAGATCCTGACCGGGACCACCTACGTCCCTCCGGACGACATGAAGAGGCTCCTCGGGAAGGTCTCCGAGTTCTACCGGGAGCACGAGTGGGAGTTGGCCCAAGACCCCGTCGGCGGGGCCGGAACCGGCGGCGTCGGGGCCGGTGGCGAGACGACCGCCCGAAACACTCCCGTGCCCGCCGCCGGCACCGTCCTGGACCGCGACAGGGCTCTGGAGGCTGTGGAGGAGGTCAGGAGGAAGGTCGAGGAGGCCTACGACCCGCTGCACGGCGGCTTCGGCGTCGCCCCCAAGTTCCCTCAGGTGAAGGCCCTGGAACTGCTCTTGACCCTCCACCTCCGGACGGGCGAGGAGCGGCCCCTGGCCATGGTGGAGAAGACCCTCAGGGCCATGCGAGCGGGAGGGCTCTACGACAAGGTCGCCGGCGGCTTCTTCCGCTACTCGACGACCCGGGGCTGGGACGTCCCCCATTTCGGGAAGATGCTCGAGGACAACGCGCAGCTTCTTAGCCTCTACGCGAGGATGGCACAGCTTACCGGTGACGACTTCTACGTCGAGACCGTGCGGGGGCTCGTGCGGTACCTCACGACCTGGCTCCGCTCGGAAAACGGGTTCTTCTACGGGAGCCAGGACGCCGACGAGTCCTACTACAGGCTCGACGAGGCGGAGCGGCGGGAGCGTGAGGCTCCGAAGGTGGACCGGACCCTCTACGTCGGCTGGAACGCCTTGGCGGCACGGGGCTTCCTCGAGGCCTACCTCGCGACGGCCGAGGTGAGGCTGAGAGAGGCGGCTCTGGTGGCCCTGGAGTGCGTCTGGGGCGCGGCCCGCCTCGAGGACGGACTCGTCGCCCACTACGTCGACGGGGACGGGCCGCACGGGCCGGTCCTCCTGGCCGACGCGACAGAGCTGTGCCTGGCCTTCCTCGACGCCTACGAGACCACGGGTGAGGAGGGGTTCCTCGACCGGGCCGTCGGCCTCCTCGAGGCCGTCGTGAGGTCGTTCGGGGACCCCGCCTCCGGAGGGTTCTTCGACACCCTGGCCGGGGGTGAGAAGCCCGGCCGGCTCCGCTTCCGGCAGAAGGGTCTCGACGAGAACTCCCGGACGGCCGTCGCCCTCCTGCGGGCGGCCGAGATGACGGGAGAGGAACGGTGGCGGGCGGAGGCCGAGCGGGCCCTCGTGGTCTTCCTCGGGCCCCACCGCCGCTACGGCATCCTGGCCGCCGACTACGCCCTCGCCCTCGACCGGGCCGTCGGGCCGACGGCCGTCCTCACCGTGAGCGGGGAACCGGAAGACCCGGCGGTCCGGGCACTGGCCCGGGAGGCCGCCGC
>DPMO01000189.1 GCA_003541445.1 Clostridiales bacterium
CCGCCCGTCTCCCGGCGCACGGCCGGTGACCGCAGGCGGTCGTAGCAGAGGTTCACGGTCACCCGGTGGAGCCAGGCCCGGCTGGGCACCCCGTCGGTCCGCTCGCGCCATGTCCTCAGCGCCCGGACCCAGGTCTCCTGGACCACATCCTCCGCCGCCGCGCGGTCGGCGAGGATGCGCCAGGCGGTCCGCATGAGGTCACCCTTGACCGCCACATAGAGGGCCTCCAGTTCGGCGTGCTCCATCCTGCGGTTCCTCCCCAGGCTATAGACGGTCGGGGGAGAGGCTTTATTCACCTTCCACCTCTTCCGCGCTCCGGCCGTCGCTCCTCGCGGGTCGAGGGTGAGCAGCGCCTGGGCGGGAAGGGGAGCGGCTAGGCGCCGTCCAGGGCGGAGAGGAGGCGAGGCAGGAAATCCTCGAACGGTTTGGAGCTCAGCGGCCCCTCCCCAAGAAGAGGCCATCGTACGGGGTCCGCTGAAGCTCTGTGCGTCGTTGGAAAGCCTTGCCCACCATGGTTGTTCGCCGCACGCACGTCGGCGCGCTGCCCCCCAATTCATGCTCAACGAGCAAGAGAGGGTCGCCTAGGTCGTGCTGGAGAATGCCGGTCACCCGGCTGATGCAGGGTCCGCCGGGCACGGGTCTGCAGGTGATGCCAGCCGCTCTTCGCGAGTGGGCCGAAGCCAGTGAAGCCCGTCCTCGAAACGGTGAAGCCAGAAGCCCTGTCTGAGCCACCTATGGGCCATCGGGTTGCGGCTGGGTTCCGTGTCGACCTCGACGTATGCCACGGGAACTGTGGGCGGTCCAGAGCGGCCACTTCGGTCGATGGCGTTAGGGGGACTTCGGAGAAGAGCCACCGCAGAACTCGCTGCACCGCCTCGGTTCCGACACGTTGGCCACGGAAGCGAGCATCGCCAATGACTAGGGTAAGCTCGGCCGAGCCTCTCTCCGGGATGAAGACAACGTCGATGTCACCTACGTACTCGATAGTCGCCGCCAACCTCGATGGCGAGGAGGACATCGCCAGCTGCCAGCCGGGCGGCGAACCAGAGCTTCTCGCTGTCCGGCGTCTCGCGCGGAGCGTGATCGGGGATGCCAAGCAGTCTTCTCAGTTCCGGGTCGTTAGCGAACTCGGCCCGCCTGGATAGGTGACGATCACTAAGCGGAACCAGGAGCGGCAAATCGTCTTCCCCGTCCGGCTGCCGACCCGAATGGCGATTCCCAACTCCTTGTCTCCGCCGATCGCGACGCACGGGGGCCGTCGTCCCGCTGACCGCTAACCCCTGACCCCTTACCCCTTGCCCGGGGAGATAGATGGCATGGACCGCGACACCATGATTGGCAGCGGTACTCAGCCAGGCGTTAGGGGTTCTCGACTACGACCGCTCCGACAACTACGCCCGGCCCGAGAGCCCGGCCACACCTACCGAGAGGCTCCACGCTGCCGTCGTGACCGGGGGTGTACTCCTGGCGGTACTGGCAGCCGTTCACCTTTACCGGCGGTACCCTAGTCGTATCCAGAGCGCACCTATGGTGGGCAAGGCTTCCGGGCCGGCGGCGTAGCCGGGAGACGGCCCGCGAGACGCCCATGCGCTGTGGCCGGATCCATCGCTAGGCTGAGGACGAAGGTCGTCAGGACCGGCAGGGCCGCGGCCACGATGACCAGGCACCACGGCCCGTCGATTACCAGCCCGTCCGCAACGGCCGGCCTGAGCGCCAGGCACACCCCCAGGACGGCGGCAGCCACCACTCCACTGAGGGAGGCGTCGGCCAAGGCCAACCACCTCAGGCCTCCCGAGCTCACACCAAGGGCGTAGCACGTCCTGATGGAGAGCGCGCCGTGCGAGAAGTACAATTGCCCAAGCACCCAGAGAACCAGCATTGTGGACAGGGCGAGTACTCCCACGAGCGAGGCCAGGATTCCCTGCCCAACCGTGATGCCCTCGGACGTATGCACGCTCCACATCTCGCGCGTCGCGTAGTCCGCATGGGCAAACCCAGCGGCGATTGTGCGCGCCACCTCCGTGGCGCTGGTGCTCGTGTCGGGCGTCACGGTGATCCACACGCGGTTGAGGCTGCCCCCCACTTCGGGGGAGAGGCAGTACGACCGGTCAACCAGAAGCCCCGAGGGAGCCCTGGCGGCCGGGCTGAGGACGCCCACGATGGTGAGAGTGAACGGCTCGCCATGCGCGTTGATGGCCTCGATGACGCTGCCCACGGCAAGGTGCACCATCTGGGCCGACACAGAGTCCACGACGGCTTCCCCCCGGCCGGACGGCAGGCGACCCTGGCTCAAGCCGAACTTGAAGAAGGGGCTAGCAAAGTCCACTCCCTCGACCTGCCCGGGCCCGGTGGGGAGGATCACGTTGGCCACGGGGGTGAACTCGCAATCGCGAACCCCGGGCATACCGGCGATACGCGCCTGGTCGTCAGGCGTGAACTCCCCCGTGTGCAGGATCACGTACCCGTCGGCCGGCATCCCGCCGGAAAGCCCCCAGGTAAGACGGCCCGACATCTCGCCGCCGATGACCCGGTAGGAGAGAACCGCGATCAGGGTGAGTCCCACCGCGACCCCGGCGGCCACCGCGCGCAGCCAGCCGCGGCGCAGGAAGCTCCAGAAGAGAAGCCCCACCTAGCCCACCTCCAGTCTGCCGCCACGCAACCGAACCGTGATATCGGCGAGTTCTCGAAACATGGGGTCGTGCGAGACCACGACCACGGCGCAGCCGGAGTGCCGGAGGCCCGCGAGATGCTCGGCCAACTGCCGGGAGTTGGCGTCGTCCAGATTGCCCGTCGGCTCGTCGGCGAGGAGGACTTCGGCGCCGCTCAAGGCGGCGCGCGCCACAGCCACGCGCTGCTGCTCACCGCCGCTCAGTCTTTCGGGGTAGTGGCGAAGACGCTCGCCCAGCCCGAACTCCGTCAGGAGCCTCGAGGCCATGTCGAGGGCTTTCCGCTGGGGGGTCCCTTTCAGAATCAGGGCAAGGGCGGCGTTCTGCACGGCCGTCAGGTACGGGAGCAGGTTGCCTGTCTGGAAGACGAAGGCCATGTGCTCCCTGCGCAGGCGGGCCTTGGCGGAATCCGACGAAGGCAGGGACTTGTCGTGGAAGAGGACATGGCCGGCATCCGGGGCGAGCAGCCCCGAAAGGCAGCCGAGAAGGGTTGTCTTCCCGGAGCCGGAGGGCCCTGTGATGTGGACCATCTCTCCTTGGCGGACCTCCAGATTGATATCCTGAAGGACAACTATCTTCCCACCGGGGCTCGGGTACGACTTGGCGAGGCCCACGGCCTTTAGGACTGCCCTACTCATGAGTCAACCCCTCCATTGGACGACTTGGAGCCATCAGCATGGTCAAAACAGCGGCGACCGTGAGCAGCGCGAGCACGGGCCAGCAGTACCGGAACGCCGCCGCCAGGCACTGAAGAGGCTCCCGGGCGTAGGCGAAGGCCAGGCTCACTATGGGGACCACGGCCAGAATCAGACCGACGACCAGCGTCCCGGCGAAACGCCAGAACCCCAGGAAGGCCAACTGCGCTCGGGTGAGCCCGAGGGCCTGGAGGAGAGCGAGCTCACGCCGCCTCTGAGCGAGGTCGGCAATCGCCAGGGCCGTCAGCACGAGTACCGTTGTGAGGCTGAAAACCAGCACCAG
>DPMO01000188.1 GCA_003541445.1 Clostridiales bacterium
CTTCCAGTTCTTCAACCTCATCCCCAGCCTGACCGCCCGCGAGAACGTGGAGCTGGCCGCCGAGATGAGCGGGACGGTGGACCGGATCGACCCCATCCTGGAGGCCGTCGGCCTGGCCGACAGGGCCGGCCACTTCCCCGGCCAGCTCAGCGGTGGCGAGCAGCAGCGCGTCGCCATCGCCCGGGCCCTGGTCAAGGACCCTCCTCTCCTCCTCTGCGACGAACCCACGGGAGCCGTCGACTTCGAGACCGGGAAGGCCATCCTGGGGCTCCTGGAGGAGGCCGTCCACCGCCGGGGCAAGACCGTGGTCATCGTGACCCATAACACCGCCCTGGCGGCCATGGCGACGCGACTCATCCGCCTGAAGGACGGCATCGTGGCCTCCGACGAGGAGCGGCCGTCTCCCAGCCCGGCGGCCGAGCTGGTCTGGTGAGGAGGCGAGCCGATGAGTCCTTCCGTCCTGCGGCGTAAACTGCTCCGCGACCTCCGGGGCCAGCGGTGGCAGGTCCTGGCCGTGGCCTCGGTCACGTTCCTCGGCGTCTGCCTGTTCGTCGCTTCCTATCTCGCCTACGAGAGTCTCGACCACAGCTACGCGGCGAGCCAGGAACGCACGAACCTCGCCGATATGACCCTTGACGTCGTCCGGGTGACGGAGGCCGAGGTGCGGGAGGTCGCCGCCCTCGACGGGGTGGCCGCGGCCGACTGGCAGGTCGTGGCTGACCTACCCGTCGTCGTGCCCGACGGGGTGGACCCGGAAGGAAGAGGCGGGCGGGTCCTGGCGGAAGGGCGCTTCATCACCATACCTCTCGGGAGGCAGCCCCGCCTGAACCAGGTCGTCGTCGAGGAAGGGTCCTATCCGGACGCCGCCGGCGAGGTCCTGGTCGAACGCCACTTCGCCGACCACCATGGCCTCAGCCCGGGCTCGACCCTGCTCCTGCAGACACCGGCCGGTGACGAACCGCTCACGGTGAGCGGTGTGGCCGTGAGCCCGGAGTACCTCTGGGTGGCGCGCAGCCGGCAGGACTTCCTGCCGGCTCCGGCCGAGTTCGGGGTCATCTTCGCACCCCGCGAGACACTGGCCGCGGCGGCGGAGGACCTCTTCCCACCCGACTTCGCCACGAAGGCCGGGAACCGCCTCGTCTACAGCCTCGACCCGGAGGCCGAAGCCGACCCCGACACGGTCCTTGAGCGGGTGAAGGAGGTCCTGGGAGCCGCGAACGTCCTCGCCGCCACGCCCCGACACAAGCTGATGGGCATCGAGCTCCTCCAGATGGACCTCGAGGGCCTGCGGGAGACGGCCATCGCCTTCCCGTTCTTCTTCCTCACCGTCGCCGCCTTCATCGTGGCGGAGATGATGAACCGGCGCGTGGACGAGGAACGGGTGGCCATCGGCACGATGATGGCCACCGGCGTCGGCCGGCGGGCGGTCCTCGGTCACTACGGCAGCTTCGCCCTCTTGGTCGGCCTGCTCGGGGCGGCACCGGGCGCGGCCGTGGGCCTGGCCCTCGGCGGCCGGATGGCCGTGCTCTACGCGACGGTGCTCAAGATACCGTTCGTCACGGCCCACGTGGACTGGCTCGTCGTCACGGCCGGGCTGGCCTTAGGCGTCGGGGCGGCCCTCGCCCCCGGCCTCCTGGCCGCCCGTAGGGCGGCCGCCCTCTCGCCCGCCGAGGCCATGCGCCCCTTCGTCCAGGCCGGCGCCGGCCCGGGGCCCGGCTTGAGGACCCACCCTACGGACCGGACCGGTCGGACCGTCCGCACCCGCCCGTCCAAGCTCCCCCTACCCCTCTGGCTCCGGTTGGCAGGGCGCAACCTCGTCCGGCACCCGGTCCGGACGGCCGGCACGGCTCTGGGCGTGGCCGCCGCTCTCGTCCTCATCATCGCCACCGGCGGTATGCTGGATTCGATGGACTGGGGCGTCCGTCTCGTCATGGAGAAGTCCGAGGTCTATGACCTGCGGGTGGCCTGGCTCCGGCCGGCCCCCGCCGCCGACATCCGCGACGCGGTCTCCGGGATAGAGGGCGTCGACCGGCTGGAGGTCATCCTGGCCCTGCCGGTCCAGGTGACACGGGCTGAGGGCGGCGGTGAGGAAGGTGACGGCCCCGCCAGCCGCACCGGCGAGACGGAAGCCGGCGAAGCTTACAACACCATCCTTTACGGCCTGCCCGCCGTCGGGGCCAAACCTGCCGCCACCGGCGCCGAGGCGCGCGCGCCAAGAGGTCTCCTGAACGTGGTCGACTCACAGGGCGCCATCCTCGAGCCCTCTCGCGGCCAGGTCGTGATATCCAGCAACATCGCGGCCAAGCTGGGCGTCAGTCCCGGAGACAAGGTCCGCCTGAAGCTCCTCCCCGACGGCCCGGAGCTGACGGCCACCGCGGGGTCCCTGAGCATGTCCCTCATCGGTAACAGCGCCGCCATGCTCCTGGAGGATGTCGCGGCGGGCTTCGGTCTCGAAGGACACGCCAACGTCGTCCTCGTCACCACGGCCCCGGGGAAGCGGGTCGAGGTCCGCGACGCCCTCCAGGACCTCCCCGGTGTGGCCCGGGTCAGCGACGCGGCCGCCATGGGCGACCTCATCCGGACCGCGCTCGACCTGGCCGACATCGTCCTGTGGGTCATGCTGCTCTTCGCCGTCGTCCTCGCGGCGGCCATCCTCTTCAACACGGCGACTCTCAGCGTCCTGGAGCGCCGGCGCGAGCTGGCCACCATGCGGGCCATTGGGATGAGGGCCGCCCGCGTGGGCTGGCTCGTCACCACGGAGAACGCCCTCATCGCCGCCCTCGGGTTTCTCGCAGGCTTCCCGCTCGCCCTTGCCGTTCTCCGGGTCTTCGCCCGCCTCTTCGCGAGCGACCTCTTCACCCTTCCGGTCCACGTCCACCCGCGCACCGTGGCCGCCGCGTTCATCGGTGTGGGGCTCACCCTGCTCATCGCCCAGCGGCCGTCGCTGCGCCAGGTGGCCCGGATGGACCTCGCCGAATCGGCCAAGTTGAGGGAGTGAAGGGAGTAATACGAGGCAGGCCGTCGGGGGGTGACGGCCGCCTCGACTCTGGCGAGAGAATCACTGGTCCGCCGCGTCGTTCGGGAGCGGCTTCAGCTTCAGGTGCTTCTCCACCCGGGTCATTCTCCGGTCCAGCCTGGCGATGGATTTCTCGTGCCGAGCCGTCCGGGCCATCAGCTCACCGATCATGTCCAGGGTGACCTTGGTGTCATGGCGGAAGGCCTCGAACTCGAGCGTAAGGTTGCGGATTTCGTTGTGAACGACCTCGAACTCTCTCCTCATGGCCGCCTCGAGGCAGGCCAGGTCCTTCTTGGTCGCCATCTCCGCCCGGATGGCGGCCACTTCTCTGGCCAGGTCCTCCTTGGTGGCCATCTCCGCCCGGATGGCGGCCACTTCTCTGGCCAGGTCCTCCTTGGTGGCCATCTCGGCCCGGATGGCAGCCGTTTCTCTGGCAAGGTCCTCCCGGATGGCGGCCGCCTCCGCGGCCAGATGCTCCTTGGTGGCCATCTCCGCACGGATGGCCTCATGCTCCAGGTGACTCGTTCTCAACGCCTCGACGATGTCGGCGAGAACCCTCTGGACGGTCATGGCCGGTGTGCCTCCCTGAAGGGCGTGAAGGCCCTGGATTACAGGCCAGGCTCATAGCTAAGGCGGGATCTCATGGGTGAGGGAGGATACCACGATTCGGCGGGTCTGAGCGTTCTCCTGCCGCAGGCCGTCCGGCGCACCGACAACCGTGCGCACCAAACCGAGAGAGCAGCCCGTCTAACCCAATATTCTGAATTCCGACAGGATTTCTCCCCGGAAGGTGGAAAAGCGAACCATGACCTTTTCACGTTCAGGGAGGGCCACAAGATGGAAGATCGTCCCTGGTATGCTCACTGGCCGCGCGGGCTGCCCGTCTCGCTGGACTACCCGTCAGTCCCGGTGCACGTCTTCCTGCAGAGCGCGGCCAAGAGGTATCCCGACCGTCCGGCCATCATCTTTCACATCGGCGAACACACTCTGACCTACGCGGAGCTCTGGGATAAGGCCAAGCGCTTCGCGGCCGCCCTCGCCCGCCTGGGCGTCAGGAAGGGAGAGGTGGTGGCCGTCCACCTCCCGAACTCCCCGCAGTTCGCCATCGCCTACTACGGCCTCCTGATGCTCGGTGCGGTGTTCTCGCCCTGCTTCCCGCTCCTGTCCGTCAAGGAACTCCGGCACCAGCTCCTCGACTCCCGAGCCCGCACCATCATAACCCTCGACATGTTCATGGACAGCGTCACCCCGGTCCGCCACGACACCGAGCTCCGGCGGGTCATCGTCACCGGCATCCAGGAGAACCTGCCTCCCTACACGCCCGTCGACGTCAAGCCGTACGGACCGCGCACCTACAGCTTCCAGCAGCTCCTCAACGAGACGACCGGAGAGCCCCCGGTGGTCAAGATCGACCCCGAAAGGGACCTCGCCCACCTCGCCTACACGGGAGGCACCACCGGGCTCTCCAAAGGAGTGATGCTCACCCACAAGGCCGTGGTCTCGAACGTCCTCCAGTTCGCCCACTGGATGGGAAGCGGCCGGCCGGTCCTCGGACCTGACGGGCTCTTCGAGGAGTCGGCCGACCGGGTCGTGCCGCCCGACGGCTGGGAGTACCCGATCGAGCCCGGGAAGACCGTCCTCGTCATCGTCGTCCCCTGGTCGCACGCCATGGGCACCGTCGGCTACCTCAACAACCCCGTCTACGGGGGAACGACGATGATCGTCCACCCGCGTTTCGATGCGGCCGCCTACGCCGCGGACATCGTGAAGTACAAGGCCAATGTCTTCGGCGGAGCGCCGCAGCTCCTCCAGGGCATCATCAACCTGCCCGACGTCGAGTCCATGGACTTCTCCTCGGTGAGGTACATCGCCAGCGGCGCGGCGCCGCTGCCCATCGAGGTCTTGCGGCGGGTCGAGAAGCTCGTCCCCGACGCGGTCCTCATGGAAGCCTACGAGATCGGAAGAGCAC
>DPMO01000183.1 GCA_003541445.1 Clostridiales bacterium
TGGGGCGTAGCCAAGCGGTAAGGCAGGGGACTTTGGATCCTCGATCGTTGGTTCGAATCCAGCCGCCCCAGCCAGTCACTGGTGGGCCATTAGCTCATCGGGTAGAGCATCCGCCTTTTAAGCGGAGGGTGGAAGGTTCGAGTCCTTCATGGCCCACCATTCTTTTGTCCTTAGATGCGGGCGTGGCGGAACGGCAGACGCGTGCGGCTTAGGACCGTATGGGCTTTGCCCGTGGGAGTTCGAGTCTCCCCGCCCGCACCATCGTCAAATATCTCTCTGGACCCTTCCTGCGGGTGAGACCTTCCTGCCGACCTCGCGGGCTCCCGCGGGTCCCGCCTGACCCGCCGGGGGGTTCAGTCCTGGAGTGAGCGACCAGCCGAATGACGGACCACGCCAGCCCGATAAGTGTCAAGGTGGAGAGGCTCGAAGGTCACAAGGTCAAACTGGACGTGACCGTGGACCGGGAGGAGGTCAAGAAGGCTCACGAGCAGGCTTACCGGAGGCTGGCCCGGCGGGTCACCATCCCCGGTTTCCGCCCCGGCAAGGCCCCCCGCCAGGTGCTCCAGAGCCACCTGGGCGCGGAGACCGTCAGGCGGGAGGCCCTTGACCTCATCCTGCCCGACTCCTACGGGCGGGCCCTCGACTCCCAAGGCCTCCAGCCCATCGACAGCCCTGAAGTCGAGGTCGTGACGTTCAAGGAAGGCGAGCCTCTGGTGTTCACGGCGACCGTCGAGGTCAAGCCGGAAGTGAGACTCGGGCGGTACAAGGGCCTCGGACTCAAGGTCGAGCCGGAGCCGGTGAAAGAGGAGGACGTCGAGCGGCAGCTCAAGGCCATGGCCGAGCGGGCGGCGCAGATAGAGCCGGCCGCCGAGGGCACCAGGCTCACTGACGGTCTCTTCGCGGTGCTCGACATCCACGGGACCGTGGACGGGGAGACTTTCCCGGGCGGTGACAGCGAGGGCGTGATGGTCCAGCTCGGAGCAGGGCAGATGGAGCCTGAGATGGAGAAGGCCCTCGAGGGGGCCACGGCCGGAGAGACCCGCGAGGCGGTGCTCTCCTTCCCCGACGACCACCCGAACCCCGCGCTGGCCGGGAAGGAAGCGCGGTTCGAGATAACGGTCAAAGAGGTCAAGACCAAGAAGGTGCCGGAGCTCACGGACGACCTGGCCCGGGAGATAGCGGGCACGGACGTGGCCGGTCTCAAGGAGCGGGTGACGGAGAGCCTCGAGGAGGCGGCCAAGCGGAACGCCGCCGACGAGCTCAGGCGCCGACTGGTGGAGAAGGTCGTTGATGAGGCCGAGGTCGACGTCCCGGAGACGCTGGTGAACCGCCGCGTGGAGCGCAAGAACGCGGAGATCGGCGAACGCCTGGAACGCCAGGGGCTGACGGTCGACAACTACATCAAGATGGTGGGGCTCGACCGGGAGACCTGGGAGAGGGACCTGCGGGCAAGGGCCGAGCGGGAGGTCAAGAGGGAACTGGTCCTCGAGGCGGTGGCCGACCGTGAGGGCATCGAAGTCACGGACGCCGAGGTGGAGTTCGAGATCGTGCGTCTGGCTTACAGCCTCGGCGAGAAGCCGGACAAGGTTCGGAAGCTGTTTGTCGAATCACCTTCAAGACTGGAGTCTCTCCGGGAACGGATAAGGATGGACAAGACGGTTCACTACTTAGTCGAGGCGAACTCCGCGGCGGATGAGGCGGCGGACGGCGGTGCCCAGACGCCGGATGAACCACCCTCGCCGGGCAGCGCCCAGACGCCGGATGAACCTTCCTCCGCCGCCGGTGCCGAGGACGACTCCACGGGGAGAGGGGAACAAGGATGAGCGGTTACCTGGTACCCATCGTCGTCGAGCAGACGGCCAGGGGAGAACGGTCCTATGACATCTACTCCCGCCTCCTCAGAGACCGCATCATCTTCCTGGGCACGGAGATCGACGACGCGGTCGCCAACCTCGTCGTGGCCCAGCTTCTTTACCTGGAGGGCGAGGACGCTGATAAGGACATCCACCTCTACATCAATTCACCGGGTGGATACGCGCACGCCGGTCTGGCTATCTATGATACGATGCAGTATGTCAAGCCGGACGTCTCGACCATCTGTGTCGGGATGGCGGCGAGCGCGGCAGCGGTCATCCTGGCCGGAGGAGCCAAGGGGAAGAGGTTCGCCCTGCCCAACAGCCGCGTCATGATGCACCAGCCCGTCGGGCAGGCCAAGGGGCAGGCCACGGACATCGAGATCCACGCTCGGGAGATCCTGCGAATCCGAGAGCGGCTGAACAAGATCCTGTCGCACCATACGGGGCAGCCGATCGAGAAGGTAGCCAAGGACACGGAACGTGACTACTTCATGTCCCCGGAGGAGGCCAAGGAGTACGGCCTCATCGACACCGTCATCCGCGCCAGGGAGCTGCCTCACCGGGCCTAGCGGAAGAGGTGGATGATGTTCAAGTTCACCGACGAGAAGGGCCAGCTCAAGTGCTCGTTCTGCGGCAAGGGCCAGGACCAGGTGAAGAGGCTCGTGGCCGGTCCCGGCGTGTACATCTGTGACGAGTGCATCGAGCTGTGCAACGAGATTATCGAGGACGAGTTCAGCGAGGAGCTCGAGCTCGAACTCAAGGACCTCCCCAAGCCGAGGGAGATAAAGGCCTTCCTCGACGAGTACGTCGTCGGCCAGGAGCGGGCCAAGAAGATCCTGTCGGTGGCCGTCTACAACCACTACAAGCGCATCAACATGGGCGGCAAGATCGACGACGTCGAGCTGCAGAAGTCGAACATCGTCATGCTCGGACCGACCGGGTCCGGCAAGACCCTCCTGGCGCAGACCCTAGCCCGGTTCCTGAACGTGCCGTTCGCCCTGGCCGACGCCACCTCCCTGACCGAGGCCGGCTACGTCGGTGAGGACGTCGAGAACATCCTCCTCAAGCTCATCCAGAACGCCGACTACGACATCGAGAAGGCCGAGAAGGGCATCGTCTACATAGATGAGATAGACAAGGTGGCCCGCAAGTCCGAGAACCCCTCCAT
>DPMO01000231.1 GCA_003541445.1 Clostridiales bacterium
GGCGGCCGCCCGGACCGCACCCGCCGGGGCGGTCCTCTGGCCCGCCCGTGCCGCGGCGGAAGACCGGGGCGGCTTCCTTCTCATGTCGTGCTCACCCCGCCCCACCCGGCCTTCTACCCCGGCGCGGGACCCGCGGGCGGCGGCCCCGCCTGACCTCGGCCGCCGGGTGGAGGCCCGCGGGGCGACGGCGCATCACCCAGAGCGGGGCTCTGATGAATATGTCCAGGAGGCCGGACGCGGAGAACGGCGTGAGCGGCCAGAGGTACGGTGTCCCGAACGACGAGATTGCCGCCGCGTGGGCGCCGACCAGCACCAGCCCGAGGACGATGCCGTAGAAACCGAGCACGCCGGCCAGCAGCGTGAAGACGACACGCAGGATGACGACCACGTCGACCAGGGCCGGTACCGCGAAGGTCGCCAGGCCCGTGAAGGCGACGACGATGACCATCAGCGAGCCGATGAGGCCGGCCTGCACCGCGGACTGGCCGATGACGAGGGCGCCCACTATACTGATGGCCTGGCCGACGGGGCGCGGCAGCCGGACGCCGGCCTCCCGGAGGATCTCGAAGATGACGCCCATGGTCATGGCCTCGAAAATGGCGGGGAACGGGGTGCCCTCGCGGGTCCCGGCGAGGGTGATGGCGAGGGCGGAGGGAAGCAGCTCCTGATGATAGGAGGCCAGCGCGACGTAGAGCGCGGGGAGGAGGGCGCTGAGAATGAAGGCAATAATCCTTACCAAACGCACTACAGTCGTCAAGAACGGCCTGGAGTAGTAGTCCTCCGCGCTCTGGAGGGACTCGATGAAGAGGTAGGGCACGAGGAGGACGAACGGGGTCCCGTCCACCATGATGGCCACACGCCCCTCGAGGAGCTTGCCGAGCACGACGTCGGGCTTCTCGCTGTTGCCCACGGTGGAGAACGGGGAATAGGGGGCGTCCTCGATGTACTGCTCGATGTACCCGGATTCCAGGACCGAATCGAGGTCCACGCGCCGGAGTCTCCGGCGGGCCTCGGCCAGGACGTAAGGGGAGGACACACCGTCCAGGTGGACCAGGGCCACCTTGGTCCTCGTCCGCCGGCCGAGAGTGAGGAACTCGACGCGGAGCCGGGGGTCGCGGACGCGCCGACGCAGCAGGGTGATGTTTGTCAGAAGGTCCTCGGTGAAACCTTCCCGTGAGCCGCGGATGACGGACTCGGTCCCCGGGTCTTCCACGGGACGGGCGGCCCAGCCCTTCGCCGAGACGGTGAGCCCGGTCGGGCACCCGTCGAACAGCACGACGGCCCGGCCGGCCAGGAGCTCATACCCAACCTTTTCGAGGTCCGCGACCTCGCTCACGTTGGCGGCGGCGACGAGCCTCTCGGAGGCGCGGCGGGCCAGCTGCGCCCTGCGCGGCCGCCGCTTGAGACCCGCAGGCTCCTCGCGGAGGAGGGGGACGAGGATGTGCTGGTGGAGCACGTTGTCGTGGACCATCCCGTCCAGATAGACGAGGGCCGCCTCGACGTCGGGGGCCGCGCCCGGGCGGAAACGCCGGACGATTAGGTCGGGAGCGGACCCGAAGAGGTCTCGGAGCGCCTTCAAGTTCTCTTCGAGATTCTCGGCCAGGGGTCTCGGCGGCCCGTCAGGACGCGGGGACCCGGCGGCCGCCCGCCGCCGGCGCCAGGCGGAGATCCTGCTCAGGAGCCGCCTCACGACCCTTCACCTGCCCTGCACCGGCCCGGACTCGGTCCGTCGCCGGTCGGCTTTCCCCTAGTGTGCCCGGTCGCGAGGCCGCCCACGACCAGGCCGGGCGTCCGGCTGCCGCCCCGGCGTCCTACGGGGTTCGGCGACGGCGGACCCGGCGCCGGCGGACGCGGCGCCGGCGGGCACGGGGCCGGGCGGGGGAATACTAGCCCGGGTGACGGAGATGAGTAAGGTCTCGCCCCTTCAGCTCACGAGTCTGGCGCTCTGGGTCATCGTCGGCGCCGCCATCCTGGTCCTGCCCACGACCATCAGCCGCCACCTCATGCAGAGCGCCTGGATGGTGGCTGTCCTCTTCGTCGTGGGGGTCCTGCCGGTGGCGTGGGTGGCGGCCTCGCTCCTCAGGCGCTTTCCCGGGCGGTCTTTCGTCGGCATGGCCCGGACGGCCCTCGGCCGGCCGGCGGGGAGCGGGCTCGGCCTGGTCTTCTCCCTGTGGTGGGTGCTCGTCCTGGCCGTCACCGGTCGGATTTTGGCCGAGTTCGTCGCCTTCGCCCTGTTGGACCTGACGCCTCCGCCCGTGGTCCTCTCTCTGCTCGGGGTGGGCACGGCGGCGGTCCTCTGGCGCGGTCCGGTGCCCCTGGCACGCCTTGCGGAGGTCGCGACTCCGCTCATCTTCGCGACCATACTCATCTGGTTCGGACTGGGCCTGCGCGAGGGGGATATGAGGTACCTGCTCCCTATCGGAGCCGAGGGCGTCCCAAGGATCCTCCGGGCCACGCTGACGCCAGTCGCGTTCGGGAGCAGCATCGCCGCGGTGCTTCTCATGGGGAAGTACATCCAGACGACCCGGCGGGTGGGCCCGGCCCTCTACTGGGCGGTGGTGCTGGTCGGGACCGTCGGGCTCATGGCCGAGTCGCTGACAACCCTGGTCCTCGGCTTCCTCCGAGCCACCCAAACGCTTCCGCACTTCCACACCGCGCGGCTCGTGGGCCTGGCGGGCTTCGTCGAGCGCGTCGACTCGACCTTCGCCCTAGGCATCCTGTTGGGCATTTTCATTACGTGCGGCGTGCTCCTCTTTGCCGTGGCCAACGGGGTCTCCGAGAGTCTGTCCGTGCGGCGTGCCTACCGGCTGGCTCTGGGGCTCGGCGTGGTGGCCTTCGTCGTCCTGACCCAGGTCCTCTTCCCGACCTTCGCCGGCCTTGTCGCTGTGCTCGACAGCTGGCTCGTCCCGCTGGTGGCCCTCGCGGTCCAGGCGGGGCTGCCGCTGGTGGTCCTCGCGGTGGCCTGGCTCAGAGGCAAGAGCGGCCGGGCGACCGTCTCGCGGACCGGCCCGCGGCCCGGGCGGCGATATAGACCGCGCGCGCGGCAGTCCTGACCGAGACCCGAGGCCACCGGCTACCCCGCGCCTGACGCCAGCCGGTCGAGCATCCTCGTGACCATCACCGCCGCCTCGGCGCGGGTCGCCAGGCCGTCCGGGCGGAAGGTGCGGGTGCCGTCCGGCTCGGCGTAGCCGCGGATGATGCCCTCCTCGACGGCGACGACCACGTGGCCCGTCCGGGTCCACCGGTGGGCGTCGACGAAGGTGGTCCCGGCCACGACCAAGGGTCCGGCCGACGAGGCCGACCCGGCCTTCTCCGCCCGCCCCTCCAGTCCCATGGCCCGGA
>DPMO01000128.1 GCA_003541445.1 Clostridiales bacterium
GCCTGGGCCATGTCGGGCCTGCCGCCGCCTCCGCCGCCGGCCGTCCGGGCAACCTCGCCGATAATCTTCCCGGCATGGATGCCCTTATCCACCAGGTCCTTCGTGACCATGGCCACGAAGCCCAGCCGCGAGCCGTCCTCGGTCGGCGCTCCGAGAAGGACGGCCCCGGACCGTATCCGGTCGCGGACGTGGTCCCCCGCCTCGCGAAGCCTGTCCATGGGCATGGCCGGCAGGCTCCCCACCGCCAGGCGGTAGGGGCCCACGGCCTCGGCCTCTTCCGCCACCCGGGCGGCCGAGGACACGGCCCGGCGGGCCTCGTCCCGCTCCCTCTCCTTCTCGCGCTCCCTGAGCTCTCCCAGGAGCTTCCGGACGCGCTCCGGCACCTCACCGCGGCCACAGTGGAGCAGGGCGGCCGCCTCGGTCAGGGCCTCCTCCGCCCGGCGCATGTGGCCCAAGGCCTCCGTCCCGGTCAGGGCCTCGATGCGCCGGAGGCCGGAGCCGATGCCGCTCTCGGAGAGGATGCGGAACGGGCCGACCTCCCCGGTCACCGAGACGTGGGTCCCCCCGCAGAGTTCGCGGCTCACCCCGTCTATCTCTACGACGCGGACCCTCTCTCCGTACTTCTCCCCGAAGAGGGCGACGGCCCCGCCGGCCACCGCCTCGCGGTAGGAGCAGACCGTCGCCCGCACCGGTCGGCAGGCCAGGACGGCGTCGTTCACGATGCCCTCGACGGCCTCGAGCTCCGACGGGGTCAGGGGACCGAAGTGGGCGAAGTCGAAGCGCAGCCGGTCGGGGGCGACGAGCGAACCCGACTGCACGGCATGCTCGCCCAGCACCTCGCGCAGGGCCCGGTGAAGGAGGTGCGTGGCCGTGTGGTTGCGCGCCGTGGCCAGACGCCTCTCCCGGTCCACGGCCGCCCTGACCGGGTCTCCTTCGGTCAGCCGGCCCTCTGTCACGCGGGCGACGACGACCGTCCGACCGTCGGGGAGGTGGAAGGCCCGCGTCACCTCGGCCCGGCCGAGGCGTCCCTCGATGACGCCCGTGTCGGCCACCTGGCCGCCGCTCTCGGCGTAGAAGGGGGTCCGGGCCAGGAGAAGACGGACCTCACCGTCCTCCGGGGTGGCCTCCCTGAGGAGCCGCCCGCCGGCGGCCAGCCCCGTGACGGTGGTCTCGACCTCGAGCTCTTCGTAGCCGACGAACTCGGTCGGCGGCCGCCCGGCGAAGAGCTCGCCCAGGGTCCGCGTCTCGTCGGCCTCCCCCTCGGCCTCGCGGGCCTCACGGGCGCGGCGTCTCTGCTCCTCCATGGCCTCCTCGAACCCCTCACGGTCGACGCGGACGCCCGCCTCCTCCGCCATGTCCTCGGTGAGGTCGATGGGGAAGCCGAAGGTGTCGTAGAGGAGGAAGGCGTCCCGCCCCGAAAGGACGGCCTCCTCTCCCCTCCGGGCCCGCTCGCGCAGGGGGGCCAGCATCTCCTCGGCCCGCCTGGTGCCTTCGGTCAGGGTCTCCAGGAAGCGGGCCTCCTCGCCCTCCATCACCCTCCGGACGAAGTCCTCCTTCTCCCGGAGCTCAGGGTATGCGTCGCCGAGCACGGCGGTCACCAGAGGGACCATCTCGTGGAGGAAGGGGCGGTCGATGCCGAGCACCCGCCCGAAGCGGGCGGCCCGGCGCAGGATGCGGCGCAGGACGTAGCCCCGGAACTCGTTGGAGGGCAGGACCCCGTCGGCGATGAGGCAGGTGCAGGCGCGGACGTGGTCGGCGATGACCCGGAAGGGGAACCCGCCGTCCCCCCGGTCGTAGGGTCGGCCGGTGCGGGCGCTGAGCCAGTCGAGGAGCGGTCGGAAGAGGTCGGTCTCGTAGTTCGAGTCCACCTCCTGGAGTACGGAGGCGAGCCGCTCGAGGCCCATGCCCGTGTCCACGCAGGGGCGCGGGAGCGGGGTCATCGTCCCGTTCTCGTCCCGGTCGTACTGCATGAAGACAAGGTTCCAGATCTCGAGCCACCGGTCGCAGTCGCACTTGCCGATGGCGCACTCCGGCGCGTCACAGGCGTGCTCGGGCCCGCGGTCGTAGATGACCTCCGAGCAGGGCCCGCAGGGGCCGGTGTCGCCCATGGACCAGAAGTTGTCCTTCTCCCCGAGGCGCACGATGCGTTCGGCCGGGATACCGACCTCGTCCTGCCAGATGGCGAAGGCCTCCTCATCGTCCCTGTAGATAGTCGGGGTGAGGCGCTCGGCGGGGAGGCCGAAGCCGCCGTCCTCGTCGGTGAGGAGCTCCCAGGCGTAGAGGATGGCCTCCTTCTTGAAGTAGTCCCCGAACGAGAAGTTCCCGAGCATCTCGAAGAAGGTGTGGTGTCTGGCCGTCCGCCCGACCTGCTCGAGGTCGTTGTGCTTGCCGCCGGCCCGGACGCACTTCTGGGCGGTCGTGGCCCGGCGGTAAGGGCGCTTCTCGAGCCCCAGGAAGACATCTTTGAACTGGTTCATCCCGGCGTTGGTGAAGAGCAGGGTCGGGTCCCCGTGGGGGACGAGCGAGGAGCTCGGCACGACCTCGTGCCCGCGCCTCTGGAAGAACTCCAGGAACCGTGTTCTTATCTCACTCCCGGAAAGCTGCTTCACGGTCCGGCCTCCCTACCATGCCCATGCCTTGTGATGATTGCCGCTGCAAGCGAACGCCCCCCGCCCTCCGGCTCCGGGGCCGGAGGCGAGGGGCGACCGTGTCGCGGTACCACCCTCTTCACCGCGGTCTCGCGACCGCGGCCTCGGCGGGTGCCTTCCCAGGCGGCACCCGGGGCTGTATCGGGCCCGACCCGCCCGGCTCGGGCCGGCGCGCAGGCTCGGAGCGACTCCGTCAAGGTGACGGCGCCGACTCCGCGGCTACGCCCGGTTTCACCGGGAGCTCGGGGGTGGCCTTCGGCCCGGGGTCCGGGGCTTTCACCGGCCGCCCCGTCTCTGGACAGGCCCCTTGAGCCTACTTCGTCCCCTTCATCGCCACGGGCGAATTATACACCCTAGCCGACGCGAACCGCAACGCAGGGTCTCCTCACCCGGCGGGACGACCACGAAGGATGATGCTTTCGCGTTCCGGCCCGACCGATATCAGGGTGATGGGCCGCCCGACCAGCTCCTCCAGGCGGCGGACGTAGGCCTGGGCCGCCGGGGGCAGGTCGGCGAAGTCACGGACCCCGCTGATATCCTCGGACCAGCCGGGCATCTCTTCGTAGACCGGGGTGGCCGTCTCGAGAGCGGGGTTGAGTGGGTAGCGGTCCAGGACCCGGTCCCCGACCCGGTAGCCGACACAGATCTTGAGGACGGGCTCACCGGAGAGGACATCCAGCTTGGTCAGGGCGATTTCGGTCACGGCCTGGACGGCGCAACCGTAGCGCGACCCGACCGCGTCGAACCAACCGACGCGTCGGGGTCGCCCGGTGGCCGCTCCGTACTCCCGACCCCGTTCCCGGAGGCGGTCGCCCAGCTCCCCGTGGAGCTCGGTCACGAAGGGCCCCTCGCCGATGACCGTCGAGTAGGCCTTCATCACCCCGATGACCGAGTCGATCGGGGTCTCGAAGAGGCCGCCGCCGACCCGGGCGAACGAAGCCAGGCAGGATGAAGAGGTGACGAAGGGGTACATCCCGTAATGGAGGTCCCGCAGAGCGCCCAGCTGACCCTCGAGAAGGACGGTCCGGCCGGCGCGGACGGCGGACCGGACCACCTCGGCCGTGTCGCAGATCCACTCCCGGATGCGCGCCCCGTGCCGCATGGTCCACTCGAAGACGGCCTCAGGGTCGACGGGCGGCCGGCCGTAGATTCGCGACAGGACGAGACTGTCCCACTCCACGACCTCCTCCAGATGCCGGCGCAGGTAGTCGGGGTAGAGGACCTCGCCCACCAGCACGCCTTTCTTGAGGTAGCGGTCTCCGTAGACCGGGGCGATGCCGCGCTTGGTGGACCCGTGGTGCCGGGCACCCAGACGCTCCTCTTCGAGGGCGTCGAGCTCCCGGTGGAAAGGAAAGAGGATCACCGCCCGGTCGGAGATCTTGAGCTCCCGCACCTCGACGCCCCGGGCCGCAAGGTCGTCGATCTCGTTGGCCAGGGCCTCCAGGTCTATGGCCATCCCCGTCCCAAGAACGTTGGTCACCCGGGGCCGGAAGATCCCGGAGGGCAGAAGGTGCAGCCTGAAGGTGCCGAACTCGTTCACCACCGTGTGTCCGGCGTTGTTGCCGCCCTGGTAGCGAACGACCATGTCGGCCGACCCGGCGAGGAGGTCGACGATGCGGCCTTTCCCCTCATCACCCCAGTTGACACCGACCACGACCCTGACGGGCACGGTGACCGCCCCCTCGACCGGAACTGTCGCGGCCCACCCTGGCCGGCGGGCCGGCTGACTCCCCGCCTATTCGCGGGACACCAGGCCCCGTCCTGCACCCCTCCGCCCTTCCCGCCCCGGCCTGAAGACAGTCTAACCGCCGGCGGGGGCCGGTGTGCGCGAGCAACCGGCCAAGCTGAGACACGTGGGGGCGGCCGTCCGAGGGAGATGCCGCCCCCACCCGCCTACACCACCTGTTCTTCCTCGCTGGGGTCGACGGCGACGGTCACCACCGTCGTCTCCTCGACGTCGGGACGGTCCTCGATGCGGGCCGTCAGGAGCACGGTGACGGTCACGTCCACGATGCCCGAGGGCCGCACGCGGGTGAAGGTCCGGAGGATGCGGGCCTCACCCTCGATGAGGCCCTCGGGGACGTCGGCCGGCACCTTCATCAGCCGGTTGAAGGGGGACCGCCGGTGGGCCGGCCTGAGTTGGTCCGAACCCCGCGGCAGGTAGATGAGGTCCACCAGGAGGTCGGC
>DPMO01000200.1 GCA_003541445.1 Clostridiales bacterium
GGTGCCGGCTATCTGGCAGAGCCAGTCCCGCTCGGGGTCCAGTCGGAGGGTGGCCGAGTAGGTCAGGCCGCCGAGGTGCAGGGCCTGCACCTCGACCGCGTCCGTGCCGCCGTCGTCACCGGCCGGCACGCAGACGATGCTCACATCCGAGCCGGGGTCCAGTTCGAGCAGGCCCCAGGTGACGGTGACCTCGAGCGGCTCCCCCTCGCGGTAGCCGGCAAGATTGAAGGACTCGTCAAGCCAAGTGAGCCAGCTGGGCTCGCGGCTCCGGGCGATCTCGGCCCGCAGGGCGTCCACCTCGCGCTCCAACTGGGTGATGCGGGCCGCGGTCCGGCTCTCGAGGCTCACCAGTTCCTTCTTCAGGGCGGTACCCCTGACAAGGGCCCAGGCGTTCAGGAGCAGGCTGATGACGAGGGCCACAGCCACGACGATGACTGCGGTGTGGGTGGGCTGGTTCAATACTGCGTGCACCTCCACCGAAGGACGAGTCAGGTTCTTAGACGCGCCTACCTCCGACGATGTTTCAATCAGGTCTTCCGGAGATCCTCGCGGCCCTCGGCCACCTTCCACCCACCCGGGACTGCGGTTATCCGGCCGGCGGCCTTGAGCCGGCGGAACTTTCGCCGGGCCTGCTCCCAGATGCCGTCGTCGTGCAGGGGACGGCCGTCCTCGAGCATGTCCCAGACGACCAGGCTGTCCATCCTGAACAGCTCATGCGATGTCAGGGCGAAGAGGTCCGCCGGGGCGGTAGGACCGGCCTCGTGCCAGGCCTCGTTGAGTCTCACCCGCCGCTCGTAGGAGTTGAGTCCCTTGAAGTCGTCGGAGACGACGGCCAGGTCGTAGTCGCTGTCCTCGAGGTCGTCGCCCCTGGCCCTGGAACCGAAGACGGCCACGGCCCGCAGGCGGAGGCCAGCCATCAAGTGCCGCACGAAGGGGGCGAGTTCCTCGAAGTCTCCCGGACCGCTGGAGCGACCGCAACCCCTACTGTCCTTCATGCAGCCGCTCCAGCACGAACGCCCTCACCGTTTCCGCGTTCTCGATGGCTTCAGAGGTGATTCGCTCGTCATAGAACTCCTCTGGTGCACCGCCCACGCCATTCGGGTACCGGGCGTTCATGTAGTGGGGGTCGAGCTTCCTGCAGGCCGTGGCGACCGCTTCGGGCACCCGGCAGCGGGCCTCTTCCAGCATCTTGATGAGAAACACTGAGGCGTGGGTTCGCGGGACCGTCCTTGCCACAGCCAAGACCAGAGCCTTGAGTGTCTTCTCCGCCGCCTGCTGGCAGTGGAAGGCCGCCGAGTCGAAGAGGCCGCTCTTCCTGAGCGCCAGGGCGGCCTCGAGGTCGCGCTCTCCCGCCTTCAGCCACCACTCGACCTCCGCTTGCATGCCTGCCACCTCCCGGGCGGTTCTGCCTCTCGCCCGAACCTCTCCAACCAGAATACCACGGACAGGGGAACGGCTACGCGCCGTCCAGGGCGGAGAGGAGGTCGGGCAGGAAATCCTCGAAGCGGGGGTAGGTCTCCCGGTCGGCCTCGTAGTCAGCCAGGCGGTCGTAGAGGACGCGGATGTATCTGAAGCCTTGACTCTCGTGTCGTGAGAGGATCCTCTCCGCCTCGTCCGGCCCCTTGTAGAGCAGGGCCAGCCTGGCTTCCACGGCCCTGATGACGTGCTCCTCCAGAGCGCAGCGCCACGAACTGTAAGCCAGTTCGCTCATCGCTCGGGCTATGGGACGGTAGAGGTGAGAGTAGGAGGCAATCAGTTCTTCGTGGGCGTCGAAGGCGTGCCTGACGAGAGTGTGGCTCCACTCGTGAACGGTCAGGCTCCAGAGCGCCGAAGAGAGTTCCCCGCCGGAAAGGCGCTTGGCCATCGTCCCCGAGATGACCGCCACGGCACAGGTCCAGTCGCCGTCCTCAAGGATGTTGCCGTAGTTGCCCGAGAAGGCCGACACCACCACCAGGTAGGCGGAATGCCCGGTACCGAAGTAGGACTCCAGGGCTCTCGGAATGCCGGGCGTGAGGGCTCTCTCGATCTCGGCCACCAGGTCATCGTAGTATCGGCGGCGGGAATCAAGGTAGGAACCGAAATCGGCGTCTCGGTAGAACTCCCTCATGCGCCGGGCGAGGTCGAGAAGCCTTGCCTCCCGCGCGGTGCGGTCGATCCCGTAGGTCCGGGAGCAGAGGTAGTCTCCGAAGGGGAAGATCTGCTCGAGGGCCGGCGGGTCGGAGAAGCACGAGGCGAACTTGGCCACGGCGTCGTAGCTCAGGCCCCGCTGGTGCAGAAAGGCCATCGCCTCGACCGCTTCGTGGCCGCGGTAGTCCCTGAAGTGCCTGAGGGCGTCCGGGCCGAGAACGCTCCTCGACCCGCAGAACTCCGGGGCCACGCCGGTGAGTCCGGCGACGACGAAGGCGAGTTCGGTCTTCGGGCTCACGACCACACGGACGTCGCCGGCCGTGTTCCCGCCGAGGACGGCCTCGAGCATGGAGTCGTCGTAGGCGTGGAGCGGGCGGGGACGGTCGGCGACGGTCTTGAGCGGTTGACCTCCGGTCTCGATTCCGGGCGGGACGAGCGGGCCTCCTTCCGCCGCGCGTCCGCCGGAGGTGGTCGTGACTCGCCAGGTCTCCGCGCCCTCCTGGCGTTCGAGGTAGACGTCGAGCGCTAGGTCGCCCATTGAGCCGGTGGCGATGAGAGTCCACACGACGGCGACCTCGCCGGCATCGGAACGGCCCGTCTCCTGGCCGAGGACCCGATAGCGGGAGATGCCTCCGATCTCGGTGAGCTCAGATGAGAGCATCTCCTCGAACTCTTCCTCGTCGAGGGCCATGACGGCCGGGTTCATGAGGGCGTAGGCCGCCGCCGCGTCGCCGTCGGCGACCGCCCGGAGGTAGGCATCGGCGATTGCCGCCGGCGAACCGGCAGGGAAGGCAGTCGGGGGCCTG
>DPMO01000206.1 GCA_003541445.1 Clostridiales bacterium
GGGTCAGAGGGGTGAAGGGTTCGATGAAGCGCCAATCGCCCGGAGCTACGCCCGGGGTGAGGAGTCCCGTCTCGAAAGCCCGGTAGATGTGCCCGCTCGGCCAGCCACCGCTGAGCTCGCAATCGTTCTCCAGGGCCCGCAGCAGCATGGCCACCGCCTCGGCCCCGCTCACCGTCTCCGCCGGCCGGAACTCCATGCCGCCCGCGGCAGCGGGGATGCCCCTGATGATGTCCAGGGCCCGGCAGGTCGCCACGGCCTCGACCGCCCAGTCAGGGATGGCGGGTGCATCGACGAAGTCGAGGTCCACGGGGTCCGGCGGGTTCCAGTCCGGGGCCAGGCTGAGGAGGCGGGCCAGCATCACGGCGAATTCGGCTCTCGTCACCGGCTGGGACGGCCCGACCGGCCCCCCGGGGCCCCGGTAGCCGTTGATGATGCCCACGCACCCCACAATGTCGAAGTACTCCGCCTGGCTCCCCGAGGTGTCGGAGAAGAAGTGCGCGCGGAACGTCGCCGCAAGGGTCCCGGCCGCCTCCACGCGGGCGGCCGGCATGGCCGGCCCCACGGCCAGAAGAACCGCCAGGATGAGAAGGAATACGGAGAAGGCACGGCCGCCGGCCCATGTGCGAGCGCGGCCAGCCCTGACCCGGGGCACGGAGCATCCTCCCTTCAATGATGTAGATTGCCCCGCTGGGCGAGCATATCCTTCTAATCCTTCCCCCGCCCGGAGGCTCGCCAGCCCTTGTTTCTTCGGCCCTTGACTAACCGCGTATCTCCACCCGATGCCCGGGCCCCCCGCCCGTCACGCGCGCCTCCCGCAAAGAAGGGGGGCGCTCCTTTCGGAGCGCCCCACGGCCGAGGCGGGTATCCCCCTCCTCACTGCGCACCGGAGACCTTCCGGCTCCCGGCCTGCTCGCCGCCTCACTCGGCCACGAGCCAGATCATCTGCGTCGCGTCGGCGTTGAGGATGTCGCCCGCCTCGAGGCCGGCGAAGCCCACGTAGGCGGGGCCGCCGTCGGTGGCCTCGTAGATGGTGACCTCGGCGTCGCTGACGAACAGGATGGCGCCGGTCCCGAGGTCCTTCAGGGTCATCGTGCCGTTCGCGGCGTCGACCGCGAGGACCTCGTAGTCGGTGGCCTCGTCGATGGCCATGACGGTGAAGTCGGTGATGACCTTGGTCGCGCCGTCGATGGTCGCCAGGCCGAACTCCCCGATGCTGGCCGAGAAGTCGACCGTGGTCGCGTAGGTGAGGCTCTGACCGCGCGAGTCGACCATCACGGTCTTGTTGCCCTCACCGTCGACCGTGTAGCTCTCGACCAGGACGTAGGGCGTCATGGCCTCGTAGCCGATCTCGACGAAGAGCGCGCCCGCGGCGTTCAGCCCGTACTTGACCGTCGCGCCGGAGCCCGGCATCTCGGCCGGGTCCATGGCCCACTCGTAGGTCGTGGAGGCGCCGGAGGCGTCCTCGATGGTCACGAAGTGGTGCGGACCGGGGTAGGTCGTCTTCGTGCCCGTGACGACGCCCTCCGCGACCTCACGGGTGGCCTCGACGCGGATGACCTCACCGGCCGGGTCGGCCCCCATCGTGTAGAGGGTGACGACGTCCCAGACCGCGAGGTCGTCACGGTCGGCGGCCTGGCCGTTGATGGTCACCATGGCCGAAGCCGGGATGTCGTAGTCGGCGCCGCCCGACAGGGTGATGTTGGTGTCGGACTCCTCGTCGGACGGGACCACGTCGGTGACGTAGTCCTCACCGATGTTGGCCCGGTAGGCCACGACGTGGGCGGCCACACCGTCGTCACCCAGGCTGACGAGGCACTCGTCACCGGGCTCGAGGGTGACGCCCGGAGCGGCGTCGGCCCGGTTCAGGCTGACGGTCGTGGCGGCGTCGTAGGCGATCTTCGTCCCGTCCTCGAAGACCAGGTAGTCCACGTCACCCGAGTCGTCGTACTCGGCGAAGACGCCGCTGTAGCTGTCGGCGGCCTCGATGACGTGGATGAAGATGATGTCGCCCTCCGCGTCGGCCACGGCCCTGACGTTGAGGTTCATGAGGCCCTCGTAGTCGGAGGCGCCGACCAGGTAGACCTTCTCGGCGAGGTCGTAGGGCACACCGTCGATGGTGACCTGCGTGGCCGTGTAGTCGCTGAAGAGCCCCTCATGGACCCTTCCGGCCAGCATGGCCGTCCCCGGGATGGGCTGCCCGTCGGCGTCGAGGCGGTCGATCTGCATCATGGCGAAGATCATCGCCGCGACGTCACCGCGGGTGGCGGGCAGGCGCGGGAACGCCACGTCGACCCGGCCGTTGAAGCCCACATCCACCGCGTAGAAGAGGTAGTTGTAGGGCCACATGCCCTCCGGGAGCTGCTGCTCGTGGCCGCGCACGGCGCGGACCAGGACGGTCAGGACCTCGGCGTAGTTGATGGGGTCGTCGGCGCGGAACTTGCCCTGGTCGTCGCCCCTCATGAGGCCCATGAAGTAGGCGGCGTTGACCCAACCCCAGGCCCAGGTCGGAATCTCGTCCGCGTCGGCGAACGTCGGCACGAGCCCCGCCAGACCGGCCGCCGTGGCGCCCTTCCCGAGACCGCCGACGATCATCTTGGCGAACTCGGCCCGGGTGATGGGGTCGTCCGGACGGACCGGCCCCCCGATGCCCTCGTCACCGGTCATGATGCCGACCGCGGCCATGAGGGTCAGGTCCGCCTCGGCCTCGTGCCCCGCGATGTCGTTGAAGGCGGGGCCGGCGACCTCACCGGCGGCGAAGGCCGGAGCCCCGAGGCTCAGAACCAGAGCCAGGACCAGAGCTGCTGTTACGGCCTTCTTCATTCTTCCTCCTCCTTTCCGCTCAGCAGTAGTGATAATCCGGCGGATACGGCTGTTCTTATGGGTGTTCTGTCAGCCGCATCCGCATTGCGCTATTTCCGTCAACAATGGCTAAACACCTGCCACCAATAATGGAGAAGATGTACGCGGCTTACGCAAGCAGGCAACTAGTCGGATAGGCAAGCGCAAAACGCGCCCGCTGGCGCGTTCTGGGAGGTGGGAGCGGGTCGACCCCCGTCAGGGCGCCGGGTAGACCTTCCGGGCCTCCTGGCCCCTCAGGTCCTCGAGCAGGCCCTGGTCCACCCTCGTCCGGGCCGCCAGCCTCTCCTCTAGGAACTTCCTGGCCACCTGCGGCAGGAGAGCGTAGGAGAGGACGTCCTCGACGCTCTCGGCGAGGGGAGAGACCTCCTTCTCAGCCTCCTCGAGCCCGGGGGAGAGAAGGTCGGCCGGCCGCACGGCCACGGGCTCCTCGTCCCCGATGACCTTGCGGCGGACCTCCTCGTCGACGGGGCCGGGGGGGCGGCCGTAAAGGCCCTTCATGTAGGCCTTGGTCTCCTTGGTCACGAGCTTGAACCGCTCGCCGCCCAGCACGTTCAGCACGGCCTGGGTGCCGACGATCTGGCTCGACGGCGTCACCAGCGGCGGGTAGCCCATCTCCTTCCGGAGGCGGGGCAGCTCGGCCAGGACGTCGGGGAGGCGGTCGAGGGCGTTCTGCTCCTCGAGCTGGGAGACGAAGTTCGAGTACATCCCGCCGGGTATCTGGTAGCGGATGACGTTGACGTCGACCGTGGTCCCGACGTCGAAGTCCCGGTACTTCTTCCTGACCTCCTTGAAGTAGGCGGCGATGCGGGCCAGGAGGTCGAGGTCCAGACCCGTGTCCCGTGGGGTGCTGGCCAGGGCGGCCACGATGCTCTCGGTCGGCGGCTGGGAGGTGCCCATGGCCATGGTCGAGATGGCCGTGTCCACCGCGTCGACCCCCGCCTCGGCCGCCTTGAGGTAGGCCATGGCCGCCATCCCGGAGGTGTGGTGGCAGTGGAGCTGGACCGGCAGGCCGACCTCCTCCTTTATGCGCCGGACGACGGCCTCCGCGTCGTAGGGGGCGATGATGCCGGCCATGTCCTTGAGGCAGATGGAGTCCACGCCCAGCTCGGCAAGCTCCCTCGCCGTGGCCGCGAAGGAGTCGACCCCGTGGATGGGGCTGATGGTGTAGCAGACCGTCCCCTGCACATGGGCCCCTTCCGCCTTGGCCACCTCGATGGCCTTCTCCATGTTCCGGACGTCGTTCAGGGCGTCGAAGATGCGCATGACGTCGATGCCGTTGCCCACGGCCCGCCGCACGAACTCCGCCACCACGTCGTCCGGATAGTGGCGGTAGCCGACGAGGTTCTGGCCCCGGAGAAGCATCTGGAGCCTCGACTTCTTGAAGCGCCGGCGGAGCTCCCTCAGGCGCTCCCAGGGATCCTCGCCTAAGAAGCGCAGACAGGCGTCGAACGTCGCCCCGCCCCACACCTCGAGCGAGTGGAACCCCACCTCGTCGAGCATCTCCACGGCCGGAAGCATGTCCTCCAGGCGCAGTCTCGTGGCCAGGAGCGACTGGTGGGCGTCGCGGAGGGTGGTGTCGGTGATGCGCAGGGGTGCCGGGTCGGCTCCGGCGTTGCGGTCCTCGGCGGCACGCGGGTTCCCGGTCGGGGCCCGGTTCCCGTCGGGACCCCGGTCCCCGGTACGACCGCGGTCCCCGTCAGGACCCCGCTGCGCGGCATGTCCACCGTTCTCGGAGCTCCGCTTCCCGCGCGTATCAGGCATATCAGACATGAAGGCGTTCATCGCTCTCTCCTCAGTACCCCGGCAGGCCCGGTGGCGCGAAGGGGGCGAGTAGGCCCGCCATCGTGGTGAACACGATCACGAAGAAGACCACGGCGGCCAGCACCACCGCCGCGAGCGGCAGCAGGGCCGCGGCCACGGCCCGTCCGGTCCCGAAGCCGTGGACCTCGCGGATGGCGATGATGTCCAGGACCAGCCGCCAGACGAGCACGCCTATCGTGGCGAAGGCCGAGAGCGCCCCCAAGGCCGGGCTCGCCGACGCGAGCAGGCTGAAGGGCACGGTCACGACGGCCGGCACGTAGGTCAGGCTGAGGGCCGCCAGCAGGCGCCGCGGCTCGCCCGTGCCGCCCAGGAGCGAGCTCACCAGCCCGAGGACGCCGGTCTTGATGAAGAGCCCGATGGGCCCGATGAGGACGGCGGCCAGGGCGGAGGCGACGGCCACGCCCAGCCCGGCCCCTGCGACCGGCGGCATGCCAGCGGTCTGTCCGAACTCCCTCATGGTCTGGACCCAGACGCCGCCGCCGGCCAGCCCACCGGTGAAGGCCACGACGAGGTAGGCCGTGAAGGTCGCCGGAAGGGGGCTCCTCGGCCGTGACGCCACCTCCTTGAGGGTCTTCACCGGACTGAAGAAGATGCCGTAGACGAGCTCGGCGAAATCGGCGAAGAGGGACCGCCGTTCGGGCTCCGGTCCGCCTCTGCTTGGCTCACGCATATGCACCAATGTCTTCCTCCGTTCCACCCCGCCGCTTCACCCGCGGGCCGGGAGGGCCGCCGCGCCGCGTCCGTACGCCGGGTGGCCGCCCCTCGTCAGGGCCGTCAGGGGCCGCCGGCCCCGCCGCCGAGGTGCTCCAGGAGCTCGGGCGGCCAGATGACGAAGGGCTCGGCCTCAGGTCCCACCAGGGCGCCGCCGCGCAGGCCGGTCCCGCCGAACCCGAGCCCCAGGGCCCGGAGAAGAGAGCCAATCTCGCTCAGGAGGATCTCCCACGGGCTCCTCCTGCCCAGCTCCTTCACCCGGTACCAGCCCTCTATCCCGGCCAGGTCGGCCGCCTTGTCGATGGCCGCCCGGAGCCCGCCGAGACTGTCGACGAGCCCCGCGTCGAGGGCCTGGCTCCCGGTGAAGACCCTCCCGTCGGCGAGGGGCAGGAGCTCCTCCCGGCTGAGGCCGCGGCCGGCGGCCACCGCCTCGACGAACTGGTTGAAGATGTCCTCGACCATCGACAGCAGGATGCGGCGTTCCTCTTCGGTCAGGCGCCTGAGAGGAGAGCCCATGTCCTTGTGCTCGCCAGAGACGAGGACCTCGTAGTCTATGCCCAGCTTCTCGAAGAGGCCCTCGTAGTTGGCCACCTCCATGATGACCCCGATGCTCCCGGTCAGCGTGCCGGGGTTGGCCACGATGTGGTCGGTGACCGAGGCCACCCAGTAGGCCCCTGACGCGGCCACGTCCCCCATGGAGGTGACGACGACCTTCCCCGCCTCGCGGACGGCGGCTATCTCCGCGGCGATCTCCTGCGCGCCGGCGGCGGAGCCTCCGGGGCTGTTGACCCTCAGGACCACCGCCCTCACCGACGGGTCCTTCCGGGCCTCGGACAGGAGCGAGACGATGGAGTCGGACCCGGAGACGCTCTCGAAGAGGGTCGAGCCGCCGAGACCGGTGGCGATGATGCCCTCTATCCGGATGACGGCGACGGTGGGAGCCGCCCCCAGGGACACGCCCCGCCCCGAGAGGGCGCCCCGCGGAGCCAGGACGCTGAACAGGGAGAGCAGGAGGACGCCCCCGATGATGAGGACCGCTATAAGGTGCCTTCTCTTCAACCCGTCACCCCTTTCGGCTGTCCGTCGGCGCCCGGCCCTGGACAAGCCTCCAGCCGCATTATCTCAGGCCCCGGCGGGCCCGGCAAGGGAAGGAAGTCCTTGTCGTGGGGGGAGCTTCCCGCGGCCCGGGTCTTTAGGCGCCCCGGCCGGCCCGCCTCCTGCGCCGCCGGGCCAGAGCCGCGGCGACGAAGTCCCGGAAGAGAGGATGGGGCCGGTTGGGGCGGGACTTGAACTCGAGGTGGAACTGGGTGGCGCAGTACCAAGGGTGGTCCCGGAGCTCGATTATCTCGACCAGGCGCCCGTCGGGCGAGAGGCCGCTCAGGACGAGCCCGCACCGGGTGAGTTCCTCGCGGTAGG
>DPMO01000005.1 GCA_003541445.1 Clostridiales bacterium
CTCGAGGTTGACCGACCCGACCAGCCCCTGAGGCTTGACCTTGGCGTAGCTGTCGGCCATGCGTTGAAGCCTGTCCAGCATCTATCCGAACCTCCGACCCGGGGTCCGGCCCGCCGGGCTGTGGCCGGGCCGGACCTAGTCATCCTCTCGTCGAGCTGGCGGGCGGGGGGACTAGCTCACCACCGTCCGCGTCCAGCCGATGGTCTCGACGACCGACTCCTGCGGGAAGTGCTCGCGGAAGATGCGGTAGTAGAGCACCTGTTCCTTGGTGTCCAGGGTGACACCCGGCGCGACCTCGCGGCCGCGGTCCTTCTCGAGGTCGGCGTCAGAGACCTGGGTCTCGGCGACGCGGGCCATGACCCCCTCTATCCCGGAACCCTCATAGAACTTGGCCTTCGGCCGTTCCACGACTTCGTGCGGCAGCCGGTCGCGGAAGGCTTCTCGGAGGAGCCACTTCTCCTGACCGGTCTCGGGGTGGATCTTCCAGTCGACGGGCACCTGGAAGGCCGCGGCCACGAGGTCCGGGGCCGAGAGGGGGACGCGGGCCTCCAGGCCGTGGGCGGCCGTCATGCGGTCCACCCGCTGGAAGCCGTTGGCGTGGCCACCCTCCAGCAGGACGAGAAGCTCGTCCGTGACCCTGTCGCGCGGCTCGATGTCCTTGAGGTAGTGATAGCCGGCGAAGAGCTCGTCACCGCCCTCGCCGCAGTAGACCAGACGGCAGCCGGCGGCCGCGGCCTCTCTCGCGATGAGGTAGTTCGCCACCGAACTGCGGACGAGCGGCGCGTCGAAGGACTCGAGGTGGTAGATGACATCAGGCAGGACCTCGGCGACCTCGTTCACGCCGAAGACGTACTCGGTGTGGCGCAGGCCGAGGTGCTCGGCGACCTGCCTGGCCCGCGGCAGGTCCTCGGAGTCGCTCGTGCCCGCGGCGAACGACAGGAGCTTCTCCGACCCGAGACGGGCCACGGCCGCGGCGGCGACGACACTGCTGTCGACCCCGCCGCTCAGAAGCAATCCCACCGCGGCCTCCCCGGCGCCGGCGGGCTGGGCCACCCCCGAGGCATAGCCGCGCTCCACCGCGTCCTCCACGAGCCGCGCCAGACGGGCCGCCGCAGACGAGGCGTCGAGGTCGGACTCTGACACCCAGTCGGCGAGCCGGACGAGCCGGTGGAACTCACCGTTCACGAAGACATGTCCGGGCGGGAAGACCTTTATCTCGTCCCCGAGCGCGCACAGGGCCTTGACCTCGGAGGCGAAGGCCACCGGCCGACCGCCCTCCTCCAGGTAGTAAAGGGGTCTCAGGCCGAGCGGGTCCCTGGCCAGGAGGATGCTCCCGTCTTCCCAGACCGCGGCCAGGGTGAAGGCGTCCGGGGGATGGCCGTCGCAAAGCACGACCTGCGGCTCACCCTCGGGAAGGGTGACACTGCGGGCCGCGGGTATCTCGAAGATGCGCGTGACCTCCCGTCCGGCCGCGCCTTCGGGGGCCGGCGGCAGGGTCCCGGCGAGGGCGGCAGGAACGGAACGCGGAGGCCGGTCGGCCCCCATGCGCGTCTCACGCACCCTCGGCCGGCAGGGCGAACGTCCCCCCGTCCGGTGCCTGAGCCTGCCCTCCATGGCCTGGAGGTCGGCTTCGGCCTTCTCGCCCGTGGCAATCAGTAGGACACCCATCGTCTTGGCTCCTCTCAGAACATCCGGCCGCGGACTGCCGGTGACTAGCCGGCAGCGATGTTTCTCCCGACCGGATGCACCGTCGTCTGTTGAAGCGTCAGCTCGGGTGGGACCGGTGTTTCCTGCGACTTCCCACCCTCGAACGGCTCCAAGGGTCTGTAGCCCGCTGACTCCACCATACTTTAGCCGAGATGGCCCCGGAGTGCAAACAGCGGTCCCAGCCCCTGGGCCGCTGACCGGAGGTGTTCGGCTCCTGCCCGAGCCGGCCCGCGCGGCCGCCGTCAAAAACCCTTGGAGGAATCCGGCTTGTACGGCAGAATTCTTCGCCACCAGCAACAGCTGGCTCATCGGCGAATCGTCAGGTGGAGCACGCCGGCAACGGGCATGAAAGTGGGGAGCTAGCTATGTCTACCCGCGCGGCGGAACTCATGCGGAGGATCGAGGACGACCGGGGGAAGGCGTACCCGCTCGCCTCGGAGCGGAGCGAAGCCTACAAGAAGGCCATGGAGATGTTCCTCGCCTCCGGGAACCACGAACAGGCCAACATAGCCAAGATAGAGTGGCTCGTGTTCGCCTTCCAGGAGACGGACAAGCACGAACCCGGCGCGTACTTCGGACCGAGGTTCACGGGGCCCGGCAAGGTCCCCTTCCCTGACTTCTACGAGCTGCCTCCCCACACGCGTGAGTACCTCAAGGCCCGCGTCGACGCCACCTCGAACCCCATCCACCGGGCCCGGTACGCCGACTTCCTGTGGGACAAGTTCCAGGACGCCGAGGCCGGCCCCGCGGCCGTCACGGCCTATATCGACTGCATCCGCCTCTACAACGAGCTGGGCGACTCCAACAGCGCCTTCAGAGCCGCCAGACGCGCCTGCCACCTGGCCACGAAGTTCGGGAACGCCGAGCTCCGCCGGGCCGTCAAGGAGGCGGCGGTCAAGCTCATCGCCGAACTCGTGACCCAGGCCGACCTCGGCTTCGTCCGCAAGGTGGGCGACGCGCTCACCGACATCGGCGACCTCCTTGAGCCCGAGGAACGGAAGATGCTCATCGAGCGCTTCGAACACATGAGAGCCTCGTTCGTCAGCGTCCGGAACTACTTCCTCGAGCGCGCCACCCTCAAGGTCCTCCGACAGGTCTACAAGCTCGACGGAGACTCCGTCGCGGAGAGGCGCGCCTGGCTGCAGGAAGGCGAATCCTACGAGGCCGAGGGTGACTACAAGCTCAAGCTCGACGGCACCGGAGGCGGCCCCGGCGGCGGGCCGGTCGTGGCCTCACACCTCTACCAGCTCGCCCTGGACCACTTCATGCAGATGGGCGAGACCGCCAAGGTCGAGAGCCTCCAGAAGAAGCTCAAGGAAGCCTACGCCCTCGGACCGGCCAACTACCAGCAGTTCGTCGAAGGACTCCGAGGCGTGCCGGGCGGTTCGGGCACCCAGAACTGACCCGGTGGCACACCATGAACGACCGCGACCCCGCTGGGAACCCACCGGAGGGGACGGGCGTTCTGCCTGTCCTGTCCCTGCCGTCTGAGACGGCCTGGGAGGCCCGCTTCAGCCTAGTCCCTCCCGAGACCCTCCTCGAGGCCCTGCCGCGTGAGGCGTGCCGCCTTCGGGAACTGGGCGTGGGTCTCATCGAGTTCCCCGGCGACCTCTGCGGCATGGGCGGGGACTACGCCTCCCCGGGGTTCTGGTCCCGGGTGTCAGAGGCTCTCGCGCGCGAAGGCCTAGGGGCGACCGTCCACCTTCCCTTCGGGTGGGTCGACCTGGCCGCCCTGGACGGGGAGGTGTGGGAAGGGAGCGTCCGCTCGGTCGAGAGGGCC
>DPMO01000086.1 GCA_003541445.1 Clostridiales bacterium
GAGCCAGGATGTAGCGCTTCTCACCGTCGGCGTAGTGAAGGAGGGCCAGACGTCCCGAGCGGTTAGGGTCGTACTCGATAGCGGCGACCTTGGCCGGGACGCCGTCCTTGTTCCGCTTGAAGTCCACGTCACGCAGGGCCCGGCGGTGGCCCCCTCCGCGGTGCCTGACCGTGATCCTGCCGTGGCTGTTCCGTCCGCCCCACCTCTTCTTGCGGGAGACCAGGGCCTTCTCAGGCCGCTTCTTCGTGATCTCCTCGAAGGTGGAGACGGTCATGCCCCGCCGCCCTGGCGAAGTCGGTTTGTATTTCTTGATAGGCACTGGCGCTCAACTCCTCCAGAGACCCCGCCGGCGCCGACCTCAGCGCCGCCGGCCGGCCGTCCGGTGCCGCCGCCGACGCGACGGCCCGGCTCCGGCCCCGGGTCCCGGTCAGCTCATATCCTCGAAGACCTTTATCCTCTCTCCCTCTTCGAGGGTGACGACAGCTTTCTTGTAGCTCGGCCGCCTCCCGCGGAAGACGCCCATCCGGCGCATCTTGCCGAGCTGCCTGATGGTGTTGACGCTCCTCACCCTCACCCCGAAGGCCTCTTCCACAGCCCGCTTGATCTGGTTCTTGTTGGCCCTGGGGTCGACCAGGAACGTGTACTTGTTCTCGGCCATCGCGGCTGTCGTCTTCTCCGTGACGACCGGGCGGATGAGGATGTCCGCGGCTCGCTTCACGATCCGAACACCTCCTCGACCCTTGCCACGGCGTCCCGGGTCATGAGGACCTTGGCGTGGCCCAGGAGGTCGTAGACGTTCAGGTCCTCGGCCCGCCGGGTTTCGACCCCCGGTATGTTCCTGGCCGAGAGGACCAGGGTGCGGTCGGTCTCGGGAGTCACGATGAGGGCCGACCCCTTCACGTTGAGCTTCTCGAGTATCGAGACGACCTTCTTCGTCTTCGGCTCCTCCAGCCTTATGGTGTCGAGGACGAGCAGGCTCCCGTCCCTGACCTTGGCCGAGAGAGCCGAGGAGAGCGCCTTCCGACGCATCCGCTTCGGCAGGGCCTGGGTGTAGTCGCGCGGCTTCGGGCCGAAGGTGATGCCGCCTCCACGCCAGATGGGCGAGCGGATGCTGCCGGCGCGGGCGAGGCCGGTCCCCTTCTGTCTCCACGGCTTGCGGCCGCCGCCGCGGACTTCGGACCGCCCCTTGGTCGAGGCCGTCCCCCGGCGCTGCGCGGCCAGGTAGGCGGTCACCGCCTGGTGCATCAAGGCCTCGTTCACCTCTGCCCCGAACAAGGCGTCGCTCAGTTCGACCTCGCCGACGACCTCGCCGTCGACGTTGTAGACGTCAACTCTGGGCAACTCCTCACACCTTCTTTCGCCGGGCCCCGGCCTGGTCGCGGACCACGACCAGACCGCCCCTCGGTCCCGGTACGGCGCCTTTGATCAGCAGGAGGTTCCTCTCGGGGTCGACGCCGACCACGGTCAGTCCGCGCACGGTGACCCTTTCGGCGCCCATGTGCCCCGGCAGCTTGCGCCCTTTGAACACCCGGGCCGCGTCACGTGACTGGAGGGAACCGGGGGCTCGGTGGTACTTGGAACCGTGGGCCATCGGCCCGCGCCTGAACCCGTGCCTCTTGATGCCCCCGGCGAAACCCTTCCCCTTGGACGTGCCCGTCACGCAAACGATGTCACCGGGCTGGAAGATGTCGGCCGAGATCGTCTGGCCGACCTCATAGGCCGAGCTGTCCTCCACGCGGATCTCACGGAGGACCTGGGCCGGCTTCACCTTGGCTTTGGCGAAATGCCCCTTGAGGGGTTTTGAGACCCGGTGTTCCGACTGCTCTCCCAGGCCGAGCTGGATGGCTTCGTAGCCGTCCTTCTCCCGGGTACGCCGCTGGACCACGACGCAGGGACCGGCCTGGACCACCGTCACCGGGACGGTATGCCCGTGCTCGTCGAAGAGCCGTGTCATGCCGACCTTGCGTCCGAGGATCCCCTTGGGCATGAAAACTTGCCTCCAATCACGGGGACGCCGCAGGCGCCCCCCGCTCCGACCCGGCACCGGGTCGGAACTCCTCAGAGCTTGATCTCGATGTCGACCCCGGCCGGCAGGTCCAGCCTCATGAGCGCGTCGACCGTCTTGGCCGTAGGCTCGACGATATCGATGAGGCGCTTGTGCGTCCTCATCTCGAACTGCTCCCTGATGTCCTTCTCGCCGTTCGGCGCCACCAGGATGGTGTAGACGCTCTTCTCCGTCGGAAGAGGAACCGGTCCCGAGACCTTGGCGCCGGTGCGCCGTGCCGTGTGCACGATCCGCTCAGCGGACTGGTCGAGTATCTTGTGGTCGAAGGCCCGCAGGCGGATGCGTATCTTCTGGCTCGTCATGGCCTACCCCCCTGCCGTCCCCCTACTCGATGATGGACGTGACGACTCCGGCGCCGACGGTCCGTCCGCCCTCACGGATGGCGAACCTGAGGCCTTCCTCGATGGCGATGGGGGTGATGAGCTCGACCTCCATGTTCACGTTGTCGCCCGGCATCACCATCTCCACGTCCTCCGGCAGCTTGATGGTCCCCGTCACGTCCGTCGTCCGGAAGTAGAACTGCGGGCGATACCCGTTGAAGAACGGCGAGTGACGCCCACCCTCTTCCTTGGTCAGAACGTAGACCTGCGCCTTGTACTTCGTGTGCGGCTTGATCGAGCCGGGCTTCGCCAGGACCTGCCCCCGCTCGACCTCGTCCTTGTCGATGCCGCGCAGGAGCACCCCGATGTTGTCCCCGGCTATCCCCTCGTCGAGGATCTTCCGGAACATCTCCACCCCGGTCGCCACCGTCTTGCGCGGCTTGTCCATCAGCCCGACGATCTCGACCTCGTCCCCGACCTTCACCCGGCCGCGCTCTACCCGGCCCGTCGCCACCGTCCCGCGACCCGTGATGCTGAACACGTCCTCCACAGGCATCAGGAACGGCTTCTCCGTGTCGCGCTCCGGCGTCGGGATATACTCGTCAACCGCGTCCATCAGCTCCAGGACCGACTTGCACCACTCGCACTCCGAACGGCCGCAGCCGCATTCCAGAGCCTTCAAAGCCGACCCCTTCACCACCGGAATCTCGTCGCCCGGGAACTCATACTTGCTCAAAAGCTCCCGCACCTCGAGCTCCACCAGCTCCAAAAGCTCCGGGTCGTCCACCATGTCCGTCTTGTTCATGTAGACCACCATCGCCGGCACCCCGACCTGCCGCGCCAGAAGTATGTGCTCCCGCGTCTGCGGCATGGGCCCGTCAGCCGCCGACACCACCAGGATCGACCCGTCCATCTGCGCCGCCCCGGTGATCATGTTCTTCACGTAGTCCGCATGACCAGGACAGTCCACATGCGCGTAGTGCCGCTTGTCCGTCTCATACTCCACGTGCGCCGTGTTGATCGTGATCCCACGCTCACGCTCCTCAGGCGCCTTGTCGATCTCCTCGAACGGCACATACTCCGCCTGGTCCCTCTTCGACAGGATGAGCGTGATCGCCGACGTGAGCGTCGACTTCCCGTGGTCCACGTGACCGATCGTCCCGATGTTCACGTGCGGCTTCGTGCGCTCGAACTTCTTCTTGGCCATACCGAGGGATGCCTCCTTTTGCTACCCTGTCCTAATTATGTCAGGGATGCAGGGCCTCTATGCTTTTCGCGCCCCTCCGGAGTAATCCTTCCCCCTGCCCGGTGCGGGCGCAGGCCCATACCGCTGACGGCTGTCCGGCCGAGGCCGGCCATGCGGAGTCGTCGATAAAGAAGTGGAGCCACCGATGGGAATCGAACCCATGACCACCCGCTTACCATGCGGGGGCTCTACCCCTGAGCTACGGTGGCTCTGAATGCATTAAGACGGCACGGCCGCGATGGACGTGCCGTCCGGTTGTCTTGGTTGCGGGGGTGGGATTTGAACCCACGGCCTCCGGGTTATGAGCCCGACGAGCTACCTGACTGCTCCACCCCGCGGTATGAGGTGGTGGAGAGGGCTGGATTTGAACCAGCGAAGGCGTCCGCCAGCAGATTTACAGTCTGCCCCCTTTGGCCACTTGGGTACCTCTCCACTATTGGACAGCTGGAGCTGGCGATGGGACTCGAACCCAAAACCTGCTGATTACAAGTCAGCCGCTCTGCCTGTTGAGCTACGCCAGCACTGGGCTGGTACCTCTTTTTCAAGGTTCGACCGGCCGCTCCCCGCGCCGGTCGCTCACACATTATACGCGGTTTGGTCATGGGGGTCAAGGAAGCGCACCACCTCAGGCCAGAGCCTGGGACCGGTTCGCGCCGCCGCCCCTCACCGCGGAACGCCCGCCGGGCTCTCCGCGCCGTTCAAGATACTTCTCCAGCTTCCGCTTGACCCTCTGCAGGGCGTTGTCGATGGATTTGACATGCCTGTCCAGCTCATTGGCTATCTCCTGGTACGACTTGCCGTCGAGATAGGCCATCAGCACCCGCCACTCGAGGTCGCTCAGAATCTCGACCATCTTCTCCTCGATGTTCCCGAACTCTTCCCGGCTTATGATGAGTTCCTCCGGGTCGGTTATCTTGGTGCCGGAGATCACATCAAGAAGAGTACGGTCCGAATCCTCATCGTATATAGGCTTGTTCAGCGACACGTACGAGTTGAGCGGGATATGTTTCTGCCTCGTCGCCGTCTTGATGGCGGTTATGATCTGCCGCGTGATGCACAACTCCGCGAAGGCGCGGAAAGATGACAGCTTGTCGCTCCTGAAGTCGCGGATGGCCTTGTAGAGACCTATCATGCCCTCCTGGATTATGTCCTCACGGTCGGCGCCGATGAGAAAATAGGACCTCGCCTTGGCTCTGACGAAGTTGCGGTACTTGTTGATGAGGTACTCCTGGGCCAGCCTGTCACCCTCACGCGCGGTCTCCACTACGTCTTCGTCCGGCATGCCCTCGAAGATACTATAGTCTTCCCGCTGCGTGCGAGAGCTAAGAGCCACAGACTTCGCCTCCAAGCCTTGTACACGGAAAAGGGATTTGAGGTGGGATCCTAACCTGGCCTAGTCAAGCTGGCTGCGGCAGTCTGGCTGATTGTGTCACCATTATAGAAACGCATCTTGGACAAGTCAAGACATGCCTGCCGGCCGCCGGGACATCTCTAGCGCCCGATGCGGGTGGGCCTGCGCGACGCCGGCGGCCGGTCCGTCTCGTCTCCCGCCGTCCGGCCGCCCTCGACCGGCCGGGCGGGAGGGCCGGTGCGGATGTGGCCGGGAAGAGGCTCGTAGTGGTCGACGAACAGGAGTTCCCGGCGGATAAGGCGGCCGGCCTGGAAGACCTCGCGCCAGAGGCGGACATCGCGGCCGTCGAAGGACGGCCGGACGACTTCCTGTGTCCCCGGGGGTAGGTCCGGGTCCACCTCGACCACAGGCTGGGCCGGGACCAGGTTGGTCTCCTCGGTGCGGAGGACCACCGTCACCTCCACCGTGCGCCGCCCCCAGACAGAGACCTCCAGGCGCGACCCGTGCGCCCATGTGGTCAGGATGACCGGGAAGGCCCGGGGGTTCTTGATGACCAGGTCGAGGTCTGGATATGAGACCGTGGCGTCGCGTCCGAGGCCTATGTAGGGAAGCGGTCGGGAGTGGTGATGGCGGGTCACGACGTCGAGGTCGCCGAGCAGGGCGGCGTTGAAGACCGTCGTCGCCACCTGGCAGACACCGCCCCCCACCCCCTGGACGACCTGCCGGTCGACGATCTCCGGCGCCTGCCGGTAGCCACGCTCTGGAGTGCGGGGGCCGACCGTTTCGTTGAACGACAGGGTGCCGCCCGGAGCGATGACCGCCCCGTCCAGGCACGCCGCCGAAAGGATGATGTTCCAGGTCCGGCCCTCCTCAGCGGGGTCGAAGGTCGTCGAGAAGGTCGACAGGCGGTCCCTGTCCAGAGAGGCCAGAAGCGCCGGGTCCCCGGACGGCTCCAGGGGCACGGCGACCACGGGCACAAGGACCGGACCGGCCCCCTCGAAACGGGCGGCCGCAGCGAAGAGGGCTTCTTCCGTCGCCGCACGGTCCAGACGCCGCCCGGGACGACCCTCGCGAACCTCTCCCGTGCGTGGGTCGAGGGAGGCGTTGCCGGCCGGCACGTCGATGTCTGAGGCCAGGTCGTCAAGGACCATGACGACCCTGTCCGGGTCGGCCTTCACCACGGGGAGGACCCGGGCTCCGAAGGCTGATATCCGCAGGAGAGCGAGGAGGCGTCGAGGCAGGTCGCCGCGGCGGCCGGCGGCCAGGGCCGCAGCGGCCGTCTCCTCAAGGTCGTACCTGAGGCCGAGCCACGCGGTGTCAACGGTCCACGACCTCCCGGCCCGGGCATCCTCGAACCGGACCTCGCCGCCCGGCCACAGCCCTCCGGGACCGCACCCACGCTCCAGCGCCCACCGGTCGAGCGCCCGGGCGAGGCCCCTCTGGTCGAGACCGCCGACGGCGAGCGAGGCCACGCTGACGTTGGGGAAGACCCGGCCGGCGGCCTCAAGCCACCCGAGATAGCCCGTGAGCAGGAGGAAGAAGGAGGCCGAAAGGGCGGCCACAGCACGCGCGACACCTGTCAGCCGCGGGCCTTCTGGGGCGAACCGTCGTCCCGGTCTCTGGCCGAACGTTGACGGACGGCCTCGAAGATGAGGACGGCCGCCGCGACGGAGACGTTCAGGGACTCCGCGGGGCCCCTCATCGGGATCCTCACCAGGAGATCGCATTTCTCCCTGACCAGACGCCGGAGTCCCCGGTGCTCTCCGCCCAGGACGATCACTGTCGGAAGGGTGAAGTCGACCTCCGTGTAGAGCATGTCGGCGACGGCGTCCGCCCCTATGGTCCACAGGCCCTTCTCCCTCAGTTCATCCATGGCCCTGGCCAGGTTCACCACTCTGGCCACCAGCAGGCGGTCGGCGGCTCCGGCGGCGGCCTTGACCGCGGCCGGGGTCAGCCCGACCGCGCGGCGGGTCGGGAGGA
>DPMO01000184.1 GCA_003541445.1 Clostridiales bacterium
CGCCGTCCGGCCTGGGAGGCCATCATCGACATCGTCCGCTAGAGCCCGCGGAAGGTGACCCTCATCCCGGTCGGCCCGCTGACGAACATCGCCCTCGCGCTCCTCACCGCGCCGGACATAAAGGCGAACCTGGAGCGCATCACCCTGATGGGCGGCGCGGCCCGGGGCGGCAACTGGACCCCCGCGGCGGAGTTCAACATCCTGGTCGACCCCGAGGCGGCGCGCGTGGTGTTCGAGAGCGGTGTGCCCATCACCATGGTGGGGCTTGACGTCACCCACGAGGCCCAGCTCTACCCCGAGGAGAACGAGGTCCTGCGCGCGGGGGGCCGGGTCGGGCGCATGGTCGCCGAGCTCGTCGACTTCTACGCCCGGTTCCATCCCAGGTTCGGGTTCAAGGGGAGCCCCATGCACGACCCCCTCGCCGTGGCCGCCGTCATCGACCCGACCCTCGTCCGGACCAGGGCCCTGCGCGTCGACATCGAGACCCAGGGCCTTCACACCACGGGACAGACGGTGGTCGACTTCTTCGGGGTCACCGAAAGACCCCCGAACGCGGACGTGGCTCTGGAGGTCGACCGGGAGAGGTTCGTCGGGATGCTCATCGAGGCGATAAAGAGCTATGGCTGAGGGAACAGTGCCCGCGAACAAGGAAAAGGCTTCTGCAGAGCTGGTTCTCGCCGGCGCCCTCGTTCTCGACGCCGACGGCCGCCTCCTCGAAGGGCCCCACGACATCGTCATCCGCGGCGGGAAGATCGCCGCGGTCCGGCCCGCAGGCTCCGACGTGGCGCGCGGCAACTCCGGTGCGTCCGGCGGCCCCCAGGCGCCCGAGGTCGTCGACTGCTCCGGGTGTGTCGTCACCCCGGGGCTGGTCATCCTGCACACCCACGCCCCGATGGTCCTCTTCCGGGGCTTCGCCGAGGACATGTCCATAGACGACTGGTTCAACAAGCGCATCTGGCCGTATGAGAGCCGGCTGACCCCCGACCATATCGAGGCCGGAGCCCGGCTGGCCGTGGTGGAGATGGTCGAGCACGGGGTGACGGCCTTCGCCGACCACTACTTCGAGGCGGACCGCATCGCCGACGTCGTCCTCGACACCGGCATCCGGGCCGACCTCGCCCCGACCGTGTTCGGACTCGGCGAAGGGTTCGCGGAGCGCGCGGACGCGGCCGCGGAGCTTATCGCCCGGAGACGGGACGACGACCCGCGCCTGACCTTCCGGATGGGACCCCACGCGCCCTACACGTGTCCGCCGCCGGCGATGGAGCACATCGTCCGGCGCGCGAGGGAGCTCGGCGTCGGGCTCCACCTCCACGTCTCGGAGACCCGGGCGCAGGTCGAGGAGTCGCGCCGCCGGGAGGGCAGGACCCCCTTCGCCGCCGTGGCCGCCGCGGGAGGGTTCGAACTCCCCGTCATCGTCGCCCACGGCCTCTGGGTCGAGGAGGAGGACCTCACCCTGGTCGGCCCTGACACCTGGTTCGCCGTGAGCCCCAAGACGTACCTGAAGCTCGCCATGGGCGAAGGGAGCCTCTGGCGGCTGTGGGGCGACCCGCGCCTCAGGGTGGCCGCGGGAACCGACGGTGCGGCCAGCTCGAACACTTTGAACCCTCTCGAGCAGGTGCGCCTGTGGGCCCTGCTCGGAAAGCATGCGTCGGGACGTGCCGACCGCTTCACCCTCGAGGACGCTTGGCGGGTCCTGATGAGCGGCCACCGGGCCTTTGGCCGAGGCACCGGGGCCGTCCAGCCCGGCTGGGAGGCCGACCTCGTCGTCTGGGACCTCGAGCAGCCGAACACCGCCCCGGTCCACGACGTCCTCGCGGCCATCATCTACAGCGCCGACGCGCGGAACGTGCGGGACGTGCTCGTGTCCGGGCGCTTCCTCAAGCGGGACTTCAAGGTCGTCGCCGTCGACGTGGCCGAGGCCCTGCGTCAGGTCGAGGAGGCGGCTCGGGCCGTCGTGGCCCGCGGGCCCGGCCGGGCCACCGTCACTTACTGACCTCGAGGCTTTCGAAGAGCGGGCACGGACCTTCGACGCGATGCCCACGGCCCTTGCCTTCGTCCGGCCGCGGGACGCCTACCCGGACGCGGCCGCGGAAGGCGGTCCGGCACCGTTTGGCTGAGCGGACACACACCCGAAAGAGAAGGAGGACCAGACATGCCTATCCTCAACCCCGAGCACGCCTACAGGGAGTTCACCGTGGAGCTCGAGCCGGGCGAGGCCTTCACCGAGCACCACCTCAAGGTGAGGAAGAAAGACCTCTCCCGGTACGTCTTCGTCCCGGGGTCGCATCTCCGGGGCCGGCGCATCGCCGAAAGGCTCGACGACTGCCGGGTCGTCGCGGCCACGCGCGGCTATTACGTCTACAGCGGCACGTACAAGGGACACTTCATGTCGGTCTGCTCGACAGGGATGGGCGGCCCCCAGGCGGCCATCGCCTTCGAGGAACTGGGCCGCCTGGGAGCCGACACTTTCATCCGGGTGGGGTCGGCGGGGGCTGTCCGGCCGGACCTCGGGGTGGGGGACATCGCCGTGGCCACCGCGGCCTGCCGCTTCGGCGGGACCTCCCACAACTACCTGCCTGCTCCCTACCCGGCCGTGGCCCACTTCGAACTGACGCAGGACCTGCTCGAGGCCGCCAGGGACCTGGGAGTCACCGTCCACCCCGGGGTGTGTGCCACCGGTGACGCCTTCTACGGCCCGCGGGTTGCGGACGACCTCGCCCTCATGAGGAAGGCCGGGGTCGTGGCCGTGGAGATGGAGACAGACACCCTCTTCATCCTCGGGCTCTACCACGGCTGGCGCTGTGCCGCGGCCTGTGTCCTGGACAGCGGGGAGGGCAAGGAGATCGAGGAGTCGAGCTCGGCGGAGATGGAGATTGCCAGCCACGGGGCGAACCCCCTGTTCCTGAAGGGTGAGGACGACCTCATCACCGTCGCCCTGGAGGCCATGGTGCGCTGTATCGAGAGGGACAACACGGGCGGCTGAGGCGGCCTGCCGGCACCATAGACCGGCCCGCCCGTCCTTTCCCGGGGAGCGCCGGGGCGATACAATGTCCGGGGAGACGGTCCGGCTTCCCCGTTGAGGGGGCGGCGTTCATGTCGCTGAGGGACATCGAGGCGAAAAGGAAGGGACGGGCGGCCAGGCTCCGGGCCTCGCTCCACTCCACCGTCCGGCAGCTCGGCGCGTTGGGGGCCTTGAAGGTCATCCTGTTCGGGTCCCTGGCCGCCGGCGAGACCGACACCACCAGCGACGTGGACCTGCTCGTCATCATGCCGAACACCCGGACCAGCAAGGAGTGGCGGAGGACGGTCTACGAGCGGGTCGCCCCTGAGGTCGCCACCGACCTGCTGGTGTTCTGCGAGGAAGACTGGGAGAGAGAGCTGCCCGTCAGCTCGCTTCTGAGGCACATCACCAGCCATGGGAGGGTCGTATATGAGAAGACCCTACCGTGAGGAAGCCTTGAGGTGGCTCACCCACGCTCAGGACGAGTTCCGCGACGCTGATGAGCTCCGCAGGCGCGGCCGCTTTCTACCTGGCTCTCTTCCACTTCCAGCAGGCGGCGGAGAAGGCGCTGAAGGCGTA
>DPMO01000147.1 GCA_003541445.1 Clostridiales bacterium
CGAAGGGGCGGCCGGCCACGAGTATCTCCCGGCCGAGCGGGTCGCGCGGACCGAAGAGCCGCTCGGCCGTGCGGCTGCCCAGGACGGCCACCTGGCGGCGGTAGAGGACGTCCTGGTGTGACAGGAAGCGCCCCCGGGCCACGGGATGTCGCTGGACCTGCGGCATGTCCTCGGTCGTGCCGACCACGTCGACCTTCTCCGAGCGACCCAGCCATCTCACGGTGAGCTCCCTCTGGATACTCGGCAGGGCGGCCAGCACACCGTCCACCCTGGCCTCGATGGCCGCGACGTCCTCGAGGCGAAGGTCCCGTCCCCGGGCGCTGGCCGGTATGACCATGACGAGGTTGGAGCCGAGGGCTTCGACCTGGGCGGTGACCTCCCGGCTCGCGCCGGTGCCCACCGAGACCAGGGCCACCACGGCTGCGACCCCGATGATCACGCCCAACATGGTCAAGAAGCTCCGCATCCTGTTGGCCCTCAGCCCGTCGAGGGCCAGGCGCAGGCTCTCCAAGAGGTTCACCCTGCCGGTTCACCTGCCTTTCCGTCAGGCCCACCCCGCGCGGCGCGGACGAACTCCTCGTCCGGGACCGGGTCGTCTCCGACCAGGCGGCCGTCGAGCATCCTGATAATGCGCCGGGTCTGCCGCGCCCGACGGGGGTCGTGCGTCACCAGGACCACGGTCACGCCTAGCTCCTCGTTCACCCTCTGGAAGAGCCCCATGATTTCCTCGCCGGTCCGGGAGTCGAGGTTTCCGGTCGGCTCGTCGGCCAGGATGAGCCGGGGGTCGCCGGCAAGGGCTCGGGCTATGGCCACGCGCTGCTGCTCTCCGCCCGAGAGCTGGGCGGGACGGTGGGTCAGGCGGTGTCCCATGTTGACGATTTCCAGGGCCTCGCGGGCCATGCGTCTCCTCACGGCACGGGGTACGCCGCGGTAGATGAGGGGGAGTTCGACGTTCTCGGCGGCCGTCGCGCGGGGGAGGAGGTTGAAGGTCTGGAAGACGAAGCCGACCTTACGGTTGCGTATCTCGGCCAGCTCGTTGTCGGTGAGGGCGGAGACGTCGCGGCCCTCGAGGAGGTAGACGCCTCGGGTCGGCCGGTCCAGACAGCCGAGGATGTTCATCAGGGTCGATTTCCCGGAGCCGGAAGGACCCATGATGCTGACGAGCTCGCCTTCCCAGACGCGGAGGTCGGCCTCCTGCAGGGCCGCGACGGAGAGCCTGCCTTCCCCGTAGACCTTCGTGACGCGCTGGAGCTCGATGAGCGGGGTCCCGCGGTGGCTGCCGCGGGGCAGAGGCGCCGAAGGCGAAGAAGGACCTCGGGCCACTAGCCTTCACCACCGCCCGGGTGCCGAGGCTGGCCGGAACCGAAGGGACCCGCGTCGACCTCGAGGCTTCCGGTCACCACGACCTCGCCCTCCTCAAGGCCCTCGATGATCTCGGTGAAGATGCTGTTCGAGAGCCCGGCCGTGACCTCACGGGCGACCGGGGTGCCGTCCGCCAGGACCTGGACCACGGCCTCGCGCCCCGCCCCGTAGACGGCCTCGACCGGGACGAGGAGGACGTTCTCCCGCCGCGCGACCACGACGGTCGCGGAGACGCTCATCCCCGCCCGCATCCTGGGGTCGCCCGAGAGGCGGATGCGGGCCTCGTAGCTCGTCACGCCGTCTCGGGGGACCCCCTCGAGGGAGACGCTCTCGACATACCCCGAGAACGACTCGTCCGGGAAGGCGTCGATCCTGACGGTGGCCGGCCGGCCAGGGTCGAGGCCGCTGACCTCGAGCTCGTCTACGGTTATGACCGCCGTGACCTCGGAGAGGTCGACGACAGAGACCAGGCGCTGGCCGGGGCTGACGGTCTCGCCCGGAACGACGAAGACGTCGGCCACCGTCCCGTCGAGTTCCGCGGTGACGGTGAGTTCCGCCAGCTGCCGCTCCAGTGTGGCGAGCTGTAGCGCGGCCTGCTCGTACCGCAGGCGAAGCTTCTCAATCTGCGCCTGGGTCATCGCCGGGGGACCCGGGTCGAGGAGCTCGGCCAGGGCCTGCTCGGCCTTCAGGAGGTCGGCCTCCGCCCGCGTCAGGGCGGCCTCGGCCTCGTCGCTCTCGAGGACCACGATGACCTGGTCGGCCTCGACCTCCTCGCCTTCCGAGACGTGGACGGCGACGACCTCCCCGCCGGTGGCCGTCGTCACCGTCTGAAAGCGGTCGTAGGCCAGATAGCCCGTCACTCGGGTGGTCAGGCCCGGCCACGAGCTGTCGACTTCCAGGGCGGCCGAGGCGGTCATGCCCCCCCGGGCGTCGGGGTCGGATTCCTCCAGGGTGACCGTCACGCTGTAGGTGACGCCACCCTTTCCGGACGTCCCCTGGGCGGAGATGGCCGTCACCCGTCCGTCGAGGTCGCGTGAGATGGCCCGGACGTTCACGGTGAGTTCGTCTCCGAGCGCGATCTCGTCGATCAGGTTCTCGGGGACGGAGAGGACGGCTCGGAGGGCGTCGGGGGTGAAGACATTGAAGAGCGGGGCCCCAGGCGAGACGGTGTCGCCCGGCCGGACGCTGATGTCGGAGACCGTGCCGGCGAACGGGGCCCGGGCGGTGAGGTCTTCCACGTTCCGGCGGGCCTGCTCGACCGCGACCCGCGCACCCTCCAGCGCCGCCCTGGCCGCGGCGATGTCGGCCTCTGTGGCCAGCGACTCGCGGGGGCCGGTGGCCTCCTCGAGGTCGATTTCCGCCAGCCGCAGCTCCAGGCGGGCCTGGGCCACCTGGTCGGCCAGGTTGTCGTTCGAGAGCCTGAGAAGGACCTGTCCCTTCTTGACCGTGTCGCCGGCCTTCACGGCCACGCTCTCCACGGTCCCGCTGGAGGAGCTGACGGCGTCCTGCCGGACGCGGGGGGCGAGGGTCCCCGTGCCGCCTACGGTGACCTCGAGGGTGCCCCGGGTGACCGTGGCCGTGGAGTAGCGGGCGGCCGTCGCCTGCCCACTGCGCGAGACGACCGTCAGGGCCTTGACGCCGGAGAGGAGACCGGCGATGAGCGCGACGGCGACGAGCACCACCACGATTCTGTGCGGTCTTCGCAAGGTCAGCTCAACTCCCGGTAACCCGATGGTCGGACGGAGGGCCCCCCGGTACCAAGACTCGTCTAAGTGTTCACAGGGGGTGTGTTCAGACTGCTACCTTACGCGCGGACCGCGGCCGCTCCTGCCCGGAAGTCTTGAACATTGCGTTAACGAGACCGGAACATTCCATCAGCGGCACCGACCTGCAGACCGTGGCGCAGGAGCTCCTCCCGGCGGCGCCGAAGAGCCACCTCCAGGAGGGTCCCTGGTGCGTCACCCGTGGTGGGTCAAGACACGGCCCGAGCCCAAGTACGAGATCCGGGCTGAAGACTACGAGCGCTTCGACGCCCGGAAGACCGTTTTCGGGAGTTTCGAGGAGTACGTGGGAGAGGTGCGGGCCCGACAGCTCTTCGAGCAGAGCCGGAGCCGGCGGGTAGCCGCGCTTGCGGCTGATGAGCCCGGCTTGAGTCTGGCGGACAGGGCCCTCGCCTTCGGCGCTCAGACCGTCTGGCAGAGTGAGGCCCAGCAGACGCTCTACTCCTGGACCTCCCCGCGCAGCCCGGCTCTGGAGGCCCTGAACCCGGAGAGGCGTCGTTTGGACGTGTCTCCGGAGCAGGCGGCCCGCATCGTGAAGAGAGCCGCCCGCTTCTACGGGGCCCTGATGGTCGGGATAGCGGAGCTGAACCGGAGTCATGTCTACAGCCACGACCACCGGGGGCGGCCCATCGTCTTCCGCGACACCCCGGAACCGGTCGTGACCGACGAGGAGCTGGTGATACCTGAGAGCTGCCGGTGGGTGGTCGCTCTGGCCGTCAGGCAGGACTGGACGGCGGTGATGGGGGCTCCCAACGCGCTGTCGAGCGCGGCCGTGGCCTTGGGCTACAGCACCATGCCCGTGGTGGCCGGCAGTCTGGCCGAGTTCATCCGGGCCCTGGGCTACAACGCCATCCCCTGCGGCAACGACACCGCCCTGTCGGTTCCCATCGCCATCGACGCCGGTCTGGGGGAGTTCGGCCGTCACGCGCGGCTCATCACTCCCCGCTACGGCTCCAACGTGAGACTGGCCAAGGTGATCTGCGACCTGCCCATGAGTGTCGACCGTCCCATCGATTTCGGCGTCGTCGAGTTCTGCATGGTGTGTAAGAAATGTGCTCTCCACTGCCCCTCGGGGGCCATCTCTCTCGAGCGCGAACCCAGCTTCGAGACCCGCGGCCCCTGGAACCGGGCGGGCGTGAAGATGTGGCACGAGGACGCGGTGAAGTGCTTCGAGCAGTGGCACCGGGAGACCACGGGCTGCTCCATCTGCGTGCGCGTCTGCCCTTACAACCATGCCGACACGGTGGTCCACCGGGCCGTGATGGCCGCCATCGCCACGACGACCCTTTTCAACCGCCTTTTCGCGGCCGCGGACGACCTCTTCGGCTACGGGAGACAGGCCCCGCCCCAGGCGTTCTGGGCCTCGTGACCTGATGGCGGATGCCGCCGGCAGGCGCAGTAGGGGGTGTGGGATTTGCCTGAACGTCCGGCACTTGCGCTCACGGTGGCCGAAAGGTTGATCGCTCCCCGCATCCGGCGGATTGTCGAGCTGGAGTCTGCCGCGGCCTCGAGGCCGGGTGCCGTTCTGGCCTCGGCCTTATCGCCGGAAAGGCTGGACATCATGGCGGAGGTCCTGGCCCTAGGGGGCCGGGCCCGCCCCCCTGGCTTCCCCAGGGCCCTGCCATCGCTTCTCTCCAGCGTGAAAGGCATCTTCGAATCGCTGGTCTCGCTCGGCGACAACCCCGCTGGGCCGGCGGTGGAGGCGCCTCAGGACTTCTTCGCCGTCCTCGAACAACGGGCGCGGCGCTGGGGCGTATCGGCCATCGGCTACGCCAGGCTGCCGCGGGAGCTCGTCTTCAAAGGTAAGGGTGTCCTCCATCCCAACGCCGTGGTCCTGGCCATGGCTATGGACCGGAAGAGGCTGGCCAGGGCGCCGAGCCCGGATACGGCCGTGATGGTCCATCAGACCTACGCCCGGCTCGGGCGGGCGGCCAACGCCCTCGCCCGCTTCCTGAGGCGGCACGGCTACTCCGCCCAGGCGTGCCACCCCCTGGGGGGACAGGTCCTCTACCCACCTCTAGGGTGGCTGGCCGGGCTCGGCCACCGGGGTCCGGCCGGGCTCCTGGTCACCCCCTACCACGGGCCGGGAGTGAGGCTGGCGGCCGTCTTCACCAGCATCGAGAACCTTCCTTTGGGCCGCGGGGGCGACCCCGAACGGGTCGAGAGGGTGGGCGAGTTCTGCTCGAAGTGCGGGCTCTGCATCGATAAGTGCCCGGTGGGGGCCGTCAAGCGGAAGCCGACGCCGGGCCCCGGGGGCGCGGACCTCGTCACATGCATCGAGAAGGACAAGTGCCTGCCCTACTTCGCCGAGAACCACGGTTGCTCGGTCTGCATCAGCGTCTGCCCGCTGGGGCGGTAGTCGTCGGCTTCGCCGGGACTTGACCCGGGTCGGGGCCGTCCGTCTCCCCTCACGGGAGGATGCGGCCACACCGGCGAAGGCCGGCCCCGGTGTGTCTTCAGGCCGGCGCGGCCGGTGAAGGCCGGACCAAGAGCGTCTCGCACGGCACCATAGCACCACCGGGAGGAGCGGGAGGAACGCCTTGCTCAAGGTCTACTGGGGAAGCATGTTCGCGCAGAAGTCGATGGCCCTCTTCCGGGAGGTCCTCCGGGCCCGGGCCGCGCGGAAGAAGGTGCAGTGCTTCAAGTACGACGACGGCCGCTACGCCAAGAGGGAGATTGTCACCCACGACGGACTGGCCCTCGAGGCGCAGCCGGTCCCCGACACCGACACTCTCGTCGCCGCCGTCGACCCGGACACGGAGGTCATCATCATCGACGAGGCCCAGTTCTTCGATGAGCGGCTGGTCCAGGTGGCGAACGAGTGGGCCGACGCCGGCAGGACGGTGATCGCCGCCGGGCTCGACATGGACCGCTACGGCCGTCCGTTCGGCATAATGCCCGCCCTGGCGGCCACGGCGGAGGAGGCCATCAAGCTCCGGGCCATCTGTGTCTGCTGTGGTGACGAGGCCTGGATATCCTACGGTCGGGCCACGACGACGACCGAGCAGAAGGAGATAGGCGGGGCCGACAAGTACGAGGCCCGCTGCCGCCGCTGCGCCCGGAAGGGGCCGAGGGCCACGGCCGTCGAGGTCCCGCGGTTCATGAGATGAGCTCGGGGTTTACCACATCGGCCCTCCTCACGCTGATGCTGGCCGCCTTCGCCGTGGCGGCCCTGGTCGCCGCTTTGCTCCTCCTCCGGCGTCCGTCTGCGGCCGGCCGGTTGGAGGCCGACCTCGACCACGTCGCCCGGGCCGTGAACGCGGCCCTCTCCGACCTCGGCCGGCTGAGCCAGAGCGTCCGTGCCGTCGGAGAGGCACAGGCCGACCTCAGGGCGCAGGTGGCGAGCCTGCGCGACAAGGTGCAGGAGACGGGCGGACGGCTCACGGCAAAGACCCTCGAGGTGCAGAACGTCCTCCAGCGGGAGATAGCCGAGGCTCAGAAGCTGGTCGGCGAGCTCCGGTCCGAACTCGAGGCCCGCCGGCGGCGTGACGAGGAGGTCGAGCGGGCCGTCCGCCACCTGGAGGCCGTCCTCGCCGGGGCTCCGTCCAAGGGAGCGGCCGGTGAGAACATCCTCGCCGAAGCCTTCGCGAGCTTTCCCCCGGAGATGGTGGAGAGGAACTTCCGGGTCCGGGGAAAGGTGGTCGAGTACGCCCTCGTCATGCTGGGAGCCGGCGGGCGGCGGATGCCCATAGACTCCAAATGGCCGGCGTCGGACGCGCTCGAGAGACTGGCCTCCGAGACAGACCCCTCCGCGCGGCAGAAGGTCATCAGCGAGGTCCGGGCCGAGATACGCCGGAAGATCCGCGAGGTGGCCCAGTACATCGACCCCCTCGTCACGACGGACAAGGCCATCGCCGCCATTCCCGACGCGGCCTACCCCCTGTGCGGCGAGCTGGCCTTCGAGGCCTACCGCCAGGGGGTCATCGTGATGCCCTACAGCATGACCGTCCCCTACGTCCTGAACCTCTACAACCTTCACCTCAAGCACGCGCGCAGCGTGGACCTCGAGAGTCTCGACCAGGCTCTGGGGGACATCGAGAGGAACGTGGGGGCGCTCGAGAGGACGCTCGACCGGGTCCAGCGGGGCAAGACCATGGTCGAGAACGCCTACTCCGACCTCAGGCACATCGCTTCCCAGATACGGCTGGCCCTCGACTACGTCCGGGCCCTGCCGGCCGCCGGCGAACCCCGGTCTCTCGCCGCCGCGACCGAGCCCGGGCACAAACCCGGGGACCGGCCCCGGGACCGGCTGCGGGACCGGTCCCAGCACCGGCCGCCGGAGGAGGACGACGCCTGAGGCGGACACGTCCGGCCGGCCGAGGGCCGCTCCGCGGGTCGGTGCGGCAGGGCTGCAGGTATGGGCGTTTCGAGGTATAACTTTGACACGGGGTGATGCGACTTGCCACAGGCTGAAGCCTACCGGATGCGAACGGTGTCCCTCTGGGTGAGGGAAGTCAGGCTGCCCTTCCTGACCGCTTCCGTCACCCCCGTGCTCCTCGGCGCCGCCGTGGCGTGGCAGGAAACGGGGTTGTTCGACCTCTCGCTCTTCCTCCTGACACTGGCCGGCGCCGTCCTCGCCCACGCCGGGGCCAACATGGCCAACGACTACTACGACCACCTGAGCGGCAACGACGCCAGGAACCGCTACCGGTCGCCCTTCAACGGGGGCACCGGTCTCATCCAGGAAGGGGCCCTGACCCCGGGTCAGGTCCACGCGGCCTCGCTCCTGTGCCTGGCCTCGGCGGCCGGCATCGGGCTCTACCTCTACACGGCCTCAGGTCTCCTCGTCCTCCTCCTGATGCTCCTCGGGGGGTTCTTCGGTTACTTCTACACGGCCGGACCCGTGCGACTGGCCCACCGCGGGCTCGGCGAGCTGGCCGTCGGCGCCAGCTTCGGCCCGCTCATCGTCCTCGGCGCCTACCTCGTCCAGACGGGAACCCTCTCCGCCTCTGCCGCGGCCGCCTCCGTGCCGGTAGGGCTCCTCATCGCCGCCGTGCTCTACATCAACCAGTTCCC
>DPMO01000270.1 GCA_003541445.1 Clostridiales bacterium
TGAGGCTGAAAACCAGCACCAGAAGGCGCCCCTGGGTCGTGAGAGCTTCGGCCTGAATCAAGAAGGGCGCAGCGACGAAGGCCGGGCCCACCGCGTAAAAGCCCCCGCCGATTGGGACGGCCTCCCAGCTCAAGACCACCTCCGCCGGCGCGCTCAGTCCGGCCTGGTTGTAGAGACTCTCGGCACCGCTCAGCCTCTGCAGCGTGCCCAGGGGGACTATGCCAACCTCATGCATCATAGGCTCGTCCACCAGACCAATCACCTTGAACGTCGCTTCCCGAGCCCCATCAAGGTCGAGATACCGTCCCCCCAGCCCCGGAACGTAGAGGCCTATGGGGTCCGGCAGCCCTCGGTTTCTCTTCACTTGGGGGACCAGGCACCGGATTTCGTCCCCCACGCGGACTCCGAAGTCCCGGCAGAGGTAGTGGCCGGTCGGGAGCACAAGGACGGCCTCGCCGTCGTCGGCCTCAAGCAGCGACCGCCCTTCGGCAACCCTGAGCCCCAAACCGTCCGGGCCGATGCTGCGTCCAAGGAGACGGACGACACGCGGAAAGTCTGACTCCCCCTGAGAGGCCCGGCGCAGGCGGACCTGGGTGGCGGGCAGACTCAGGCTGAGCGACACGACGTCAAACTGGTCTGGGAGTTCGCCCTCCAACTCATCGAGAGTGAACACATCCCATTCCCATATGGCCGCCACCTGGAGGCCTATGGGAACGATTCGAGGCATGACCCGCGACCGGACAACCATGACGTCGCCACCTAGAGGCCACGATGCTGGAGCGAGCATGGTCTCAGTGATCAGGTTGGTCGCGAGAGTGCCACCCGCCACGAGGAAGACGAATGCGCCGATGAGAACGCCCATCAGTATCCTCATCAGGCCGCTACGCCGCTGCTGTTGCCATATAAGGAAGAGCAAGGCCCCACCATCTCCCCTCGATACGCGCTGTTCAACACGCTCTGCACGTCACGATTGTGCGGGACTCAGGGTCCCGTGGCAGACTCGTGCCATCACCTCGACTGATAGACGGTGAGCACGTGCGGTCTATTCTCACGCATGTCCGGCGGGAGCAAGAAGTGCCACTCAGTCAGACCAGCGGCGCGTGGGTCTTACGCCTCAGCCCAGCTGACCGGCTAGCTTCCCGCCGCCGCGGGGACGGCCGCGAGGGGGGTCGGCATCCAGGCCCCGTAGCGGGAGACGCGGTAGTCGACGTCCGGGAAGATGTTGTCGGTCCTTTGGAACTCGTCGAGCCACCCCCGCGCTTCCGGACGGAGAAGGAGTGCCCGAAGCTCGTCTTCGCGCCACCAACCTATGGCCATGCCCTTGCTGGGGCCTACACGCCGACAACAGCTCGGACTTCCTCGCCGACCACGTGCAGAGGTTCCTGCCGAGCACAAGCTCGACCACACGCTACGACACCCCCTGACTGAATACGGGCCGACGCGGTGCTTTTGGCGACCCGGCATTCGTTCCGGGAGGCGTCCCGGCTTCTGGGATGGAAGGTGGGCCACAGCTCGGTCCACACCCGTCCAGCTCGAGGTTCAGGCTGGAGGGCAAGGGGGCGCCAGGAGGCGGGCCCTATTCGGGAGAACAATGAGACAATTCGCGCCGGTACCGGAGAAAGGTCGTGGCCGCAAGGGCCTCGTTCATATCCGGCCGGCCTGAGAGGCGCATGGACGGAAGAGCGACCGAAGGAGGTAACCAGCCTTGGGCGCACCAGTCAAGACGCTACCCAAGAAGGGCCTCCCCCGTGAGGAGGTCCTGGCCCGGATGGAGACCGCCCGCTCGGGCGACGCCAAGTGGCGCGAGGGGCGGACCTGGAGCCTGGTCTATTTCGGAGGCGCGGAGATAACGGCCCTCCTGAAAGAGGCCTACACCATGTTCTTCTCCGAGAACGCTCTGAACCCCATGGCCTTCCCGAGCCTGAAGCGCTTCGAGGCCGAAGTGGTGGCCATGACCGCCGCCCTGCTCGGCGGTGACGATCGGACCGTGGGGAACATGACCTCGGGCGGCTCCGAGAGCATCCTGATGGCCGTGAAGACTGCCCGGGACTGGGCCCGGGCCGAGCGCCCCGAGATAACGGAGCCGGAGATGGTCCTGCCGGAGACGGCCCACCCGGCCTTCCTCAAGGCCGCCCACTACTTCGGCGTCAAGGCGGTCCGCACGCCCGTGACCTGTGACTGGCGGGCCGACCCGGAGGCCATGCGCCGGGCTGTCACCAGGAGCACCATCCTCCTCGTCGGTTCGGCGCCCGCCTACCCTCAGGGGACGGTCGACCCCATCCCGGAGATAGCGGCGCTGGCCGCCGAGCGGGGCCTGCTCTGCCACGTCGACGCGTGCCTGGGCGGCTTCATCCTGCCCTTCGTCCGCCGCTTGGGCTACCGGGTCCCCGACTTCGACCTCTCCGTGCCCGGGGTGACCTCGATCTCGGCCGACGTGCACAAGTACGGGTTCGCGGCCAAGGGTGCCTCGGTCATCCTCTACCGCGATACCGGTCTCCGGCGTCACCAGTACTTCACCTTCGCCGACTGGTGCGGCGGGCTCTACGCCTCTCCGACCATGACCGGCACCCGGCCCGGCGGGGCCATCGCCGCCGCCTGGGCGGTGATGAACCACCTGGGGGAGGAGGGCTACCTCGAACTGGCCCGCATCTCCATGGAGACCGCGCGCCGCCTGATGGGCGGGGTCGAGGCCATACCCGAGCTCAGGGTCATGGGCCGCCCCGACATGACCGTCTTCGCCTTCACCTCCGACGAGATAGACGTCTACACCCTGGCCGAGGTCATGGAGAAGAAGGGCTGGCACATGGACCGTCAGCAGCTCCCGCCCAGCCTGCACATGATGGTCACCCCCGCCCACGCCGGCGTGGCCGACCGCTTCCTCGGCGACCTCGGGGAGGCGGTCCGGGAGGTGGCCGCCCTGGGGCCGGACCACCAGCCGGAGGGGATGGCCGCCATCTACGGCGGGATGGCCAAGATGCCCGACCGCGGCCTGGTCCACGACTTCCTGGCCGAGGTGATGGACGACTGGACCCGGGTAGAGTAGCGACTGCTAGCGCCGCGGGTCCCGGCCGGGCCACCGAGTCGTCCGGACCGCGGGTGAGGCCGCCGGCTCTGCCGCCGGAACGGAG
>DPMO01000020.1 GCA_003541445.1 Clostridiales bacterium
CCGGACGCCGCGGGGACCACTCCCGGACCCGACGCGGACGAGCCGGAAATCCTGGAGGGGCTGGCCCGGGACATCGTCTCGCGGCTGGCCGCCACTCTCTTCGGCGAGGACGACGTCCCCGTCTGGGAGAGGAACGGTTCTCCCTGCGGTGAGCAGCCCCCGGGCGACCGCGCCGGCAGGGACCTCGGTGGCGCGGAGGCCGCCGCCGGGACTCCCAGGGCGGGTGGGCCGAAGGTGCCGGCGCTCGGGACGGAGGCCCGAAGGGTCGGTGAGCACGGTGACGGGCCGGCCGGCCGACGCCCGTCCGGACGGGAGGGTGAACGGCTCTCCGGACCGCTGCGGGTTCCGGCGCCGGCGCCCGCGCGGAGAAGACGGCTGACCCCGTCCGAGCGGCCGGCCCTCCTCGTCCGCGGCACCGTACGGTCCGGACGGCAGATCCGGCACAACGGAGACGTCATCGTCCTGGGTGACGTGAACCCGGGGGGGCAGGTGGTCGCGGCGGGAGACGTGGTCGTCATGGGCACCCTGCGGGGCATGGTGCACGCCGGGGCCACCGGGGAGCACACGGCTGTGGTGGCGGCCTTCCGTCTCGCGCCCACCCAGCTCCGAATCGCCAATTACCTTGCAAGACCGCCGGAAGAACCCGGCGGGCATCCAGAGTACCCCGAACTGGCACTGGTCCGTGACGGGGTCGTGGTCGTCAGGCCGCTCGGTCCGAGCGTTCTCCCGGACCTCGGCCCGGCGCCGCTGCGCTCGAACCGGCGCTAGGCCGGCGGGTGCCTCTCTACGGGGATGCAGCTAACGCTACATAACCGGAGGAGAAGGCGATGAGGCAACCCGGTCAGGTCATCGTGATCACGTCGGGGAAGGGGGGGGTCGGAAAGACCACAGCCTGCGCCAACATCGGGACGGCGCTGAGTCTGCTCGGCCACCGGGTGGTGATGGTCGACGCGGACATCGGTCTCAGGAACCTCGACGTCGTCATGGGACTCGAGAACCGCATCGTCTACGACATCGTCGACGTCGTCGAGGGGTTCTGCCGGGTGCGCCAGGCCCTCATCAAGGACAAGCGCTTCGAGGGCCTGTACCTGCTCCCGGCCGCCCAGACGAGGGACAAGTCGGCGGTGAGTCCGCTCCAGATGAAGTCGGTCTGCGACGAGCTGCGGGCCGACTTCGACTTCGTCCTCGTCGATTCCCCTGCAGGCATCGAGCAGGGGTTCCGCAACGCGGTGGCGGCCGCGGACAGGGCCGTCATCATCACCACCCCTGAGGTCGCGGCCGTTCGGGACGCCGACCGCGTCATCGGCCTCCTGGAGGCCGACGGCATGCCCGAGCCGCAGCTCGTCCTCAACCGCATAAGGCGTGACATGGTCAAGCGGGGGGACATGATGGACATCGACGACGTCATCGAGATCCTCGCCATCGACCTCTTGGGGGTCGTCCCTGAGGACGAGGTCATCATCGTGAGCACGAACCGCGGCGACCCGGCCGTGAGTCTGCCGGGCTCCCGGGCCGGCCAGGCCTTCAAGAACATCGCCCGCCGGCTCCGCGGGGAAGTGGTCCCGTTCATGCCTCTCGACGAAAGCCGGGGGCTCTTCGCCCGGCTGTCGCGGATGGTCAGACTCAGCTCGGGCTAGCCGCTGAGGGGTTGAGACCGTGATGCCTCAGGTCGTGTGGGGGGTGGGCGGCGGGCGGCCGGCCAGAAGCAAGGACGTCGCCCGTGAACGACTCAAACTCGTGCTCGTCCAGGACAGGGCGGAGGCGAATCGGGGGTTCCTGGAGAAAATCAAAGACGACATAATCGAGGTCGTGGCCAGGCACGCCGACGTCGACCTGACCAGGGTCGAGGTGAAGTTCCTGCGGTCGGAGAACCGGAACATCCTCCTGGCGCGCATCCCGGTCACGAACCTCAAGAGGGTGACCTGATTGCTCTACCGCCGCCTGGTCAAGGACATGGACTTCACCCTTCTCGCGGCTGTCATTCTCCTTCTCGCCTACAGCCTTGTCGTCCAGGCGAGCGCCACGACGAACATGCCGGTCGGAGGAGACCCGTGGTACTACACCAAGAGGCACGCCCTCTACATCGGCGTGGGGCTTGTGGCCATGTTCGGCGCCATGAGCGTCGACTACAGGAGCCTGGCCCGCTGGTATAAGGTCATCTATGTCGCAAACCTCCTCCTTCTGGCGGGGGTCCTGGTGGCCGGGTCCTCGGCGATGGGGGCCCAGCGCTGGTTCCATGTCGGTCCCTTCAGCGTCCAGCCCTCGGAGTTCGCCAAGGTGGCCATCATCCTCACCCTGGCGGCACATCTCAGCCGCCGGGTCGACCGCCTCGAGCGCTGGACAGACTTCATCCTGCCCTTCTGCCACGCCGGTCTCCCGGCCCTCCTCATCCTCATCCAACCCGACCTCGGCACCTCGCTGGTCTTCTCAGGCATCCTTCTGGGGATGCTCTTCATCGCCGGGGCCCCTTGGACGCATCTTGCCGCCATCTACGGTGGGGCGCTGGCGGCGGCCGTGTCGTGGGTCGTCCTCCATCTCAAGTACGGGGTGTGGATACCGCTAAAGGCCTACCAGCTCAAGCGCCTCATCGTCTTCGCCCAGCCCAACATCGACCCCCTCGGGGCCGGCTACCACATAAAACAGGCCCTGGTGGCCATCGGCTCAGGCCAGCTCCTGGGCAAAGGCCTCTTCACCGGGACCCAGAGCCGTCTCAGGTTCCTGCCCATGCAGCACACGGACTTCGTCTTCGCCGTCGTCGGCGAGGAGCTCGGGTTCGTAGGAGCCGTCGCGCTCCTGTCGCTCTTCTTCGTCATCATCTGGCGGGGTGCCCGCATCGCCGCCGAGGCGAAGGACGCCTTCGGCACGCTCGTCGCCGCCGGCATCGTCTCGATGTTTGCCTTCCACATCATCGTGAACGTCGGGATGACCGTCGGCATCATGCCCATCACCGGCATCCCGCTGCCCTTCGTGTCGAACGGGGGGAGCGCCATGGTCACCAACTGCATCGCCGTCGGCCTTCTCCTGGGCATCCACTTCCGCCGGAGGAGCATATCCTTCTAGGCCTCCGCCCGGGTCTGAGACCTGCAGGATTTCGCCGTCGCCGCGGCGGATGAAGGGAATGACAAGGGGCGAGCCTCGGAGGAGTCTCTTGCCTCCTGAAGCGGTCATGGCGGCCCTTGGCTGCTCTGCTCGCGGGGCCGATGCAGGAGAGGAGCTGTCCCTGGAATGACCAAGAGGATTATCGCCGTGATTCTCATCTACCTGGCCACCAGTGTCGCGTGGATGGGTCTCGGTGTGCTGACCGAGGTCCGGACTCGTGAGACCTACCGGGAACTCCACGGAGCGGTGGGGGAGCTCTGGGGGACCGCCCACAGCCAGCCGGCCCCCGAGGTCTACGCCCTGGTCCCGAAGGTTGACGCCGAGGTCACCGAGCAGGCGGACGTAGAGGGGCCTTCCGGCCGCCGACCGCGCGAGCCGGGCTGGGACGTAGAGCCCTCTTTCGAGGGAGCCTCCGCTCCTGGGACTTCGGATGATGCCGACTTCGCCAGGGTGCCGGTGGCTCTGGCCTCGAGCGACGTCCACGTCTCGTTCGACCTCGACCACCGCAAGAAGGGCCTCCTGTGGTTCAGCACTTATGCCGTCGACTTCGACGGCAGCTGGCGGGTCGTCAACCCCTACCCAGCAGCCAGCAATCTCGTCCTGGTCTTCCGCTTTCCGACGCCGCTCGCCATCTACGATGATTTCTCGTTCCTCATAGACGGGCGTGAGGCTCAGGTCCGGAAGGGAGCCGATGGCAGCCTTGAGGCGGTCGTGACCGCCTCCCCCGGCGAAACGGTCTCCTTCAGCGTCGGCTACCGGTCACGCGGTCTGGACTCCTGGACGTACCGCTTCGGCACGGACGTGACCCGGGTCCGGGACTTCACCCTGACGATGGAGACGGACTTCAAGGACATCGACTTCGCCTCCCGGACCATCTCGCCGACGCTCAAGGAGGAGACAGCCGAAGGGTGGCGCCTGGTGTGGCGGCACGAGAACCTCGTCTCCGGGTTCCAGGTGGGTCTGGAGATGCCCCAGCGCCTCAACCCGGGGCCTCTGGCAAGCCGAATAAGCTTCTTCGCCCCGGTCTCGCTGCTTTTCTTCTTCTTCGTCATCTTCGTCCTGGGCGTGCTACGCGGGGTCGACCTGCACCCCATGCACTACTTCTTCCTCGCGGCCGCCTTCTTCTCGTTCCATCTGCTCTTCGCGTACCTGGTGGACCACATCGACGTCCACCTGGCCTTCGTGGTCTCGAGCCTTGTCTCGGTCGCTCTCGTCGTGTCCTATCTCCGCCTGGTGGTCTCGAGCCGCTTCGCTTTCGTTGAGGCCGGCCTGGCCCAACTCCTGTACCTCGTCCTTTTCTCCTACACCCACTTCCTCGAGGGGTTCACCGGGCTGACCGTCACCGTCGGAGCGATCCTCACCCTGTTCGTCCTGATGCAGGCTACGGCCAAGGTGGACTGGAACCGGGTCTTCGGAGCCACGGGAGCAGGCACAGCGGGGTCGGACAAGGCGGAGACGTCATGAGGTCGTGAGGTCGCTCTTTCCGCGACTCGGGTCTGCGTTCGGGCCAAGACCCCGAGACCCCGTGGGTGGCCTGTCGTTCCGTCCAGGCTTGTGGTCCGACCGCTGGCGGCCACCACGCCGACGTGAGCCTCCGCCTCCCACGGCACCAGGCGCTATTCCGGTGTCGAGGATGGCCACCTTCACTCCCGTGCCGTGGTTCCCTCCGCCCTGGACCACGTCGGCGTCGATGCGGTCGACGCCCCAGGGAAGTGTCTCCCCGATGGCGTGGGCTACGGGGTCAGGCTTCCCATCCCTCCCATCGGCGGCCGCTCCCAGGACGGCGTCTCACGGCCCGGGAAGGAATGCAGGTGAACCCGTCGGGCGTAGATGGCGCGGTGTGAGGTCGAGAGGGAACGGAGGAAGGACCTGAGCCGTACAGGTGCATGATGGGACCACAGATAGCAGGGTCGACCTGTGGGCGGACTCACGGCGCCGGAGTAGGCAGGAAATAAGAAGCGGCCGCGTCCCGAGAGGGTCCGACCGTGAGTCTGTGCCCTACCCTAGGTTGTCCACCTCATAAGCGTCAGACCGCATAAGCTGTGGAATCGTCGCCCGACAGCTTATCTTTGATGTCTTCAAACAGGCGCCTGAGTTCTTGCTTGCGCTTCTCCTCCTGGGCCCTAGCGCTCCTCAGAACCTCCTGATACTGCTTTGCGGTGATCTTACCGCTCCGGAAGGCCAAGAGGGCACTGAGGTGCTCCATACTCGGATCGGCCCTTCTAATCCCCAAGCCTCTCTCGACCTCTTTCATGGCCAGAGCCTCCTTTGCTCGACCATTTCGCTCTGGTTCGCGACTTTTCCACCAATTCCAGGAGGATCCCTTCAATAACCCTCACGTACGCTTCTCCAAGCCTAACGGCTTCATCCGTCATGGGGCCACCCCAGCCAGGGAGCGGTCTACTGCGAGGCCTCGGGATTCTATGTAGCTGGCTGGGAAGCCGGCACTGGCAAACTTGAGAGCGAGGTGTCCGAAGGCACCTAGAGCGACAAGGAGAGTAGGCACCCCGCCCGCCGCTGGAACTTGCCCTTTAGGGGTGCATGCACTCTTCCGAACGCCATGCACAGGCAAAGAAGGAAGGTCAAGCCACATGACGGAACTAAGGCGCCGAGGCGGAATAGCAGCCCGTGCGGAGAGGCTACCGGCTGCTCATGGCCTTCTACGGGCTTCCAGCTAGACCTTGGACCTTTTATCTCGACGTGACTCTTCAGGCTAAAGGGTGGTGTCTCCGACATGGGTGTCTCCGCGTCGCGTTCGCGGGTTTCTCCCCTCGTGGTCCTTTCTGTTCGCCCGTACCGCTTCCTCTGGTCGGCCCAGGTCGCCTCACAGATAGGTGACGCCTGCGCGGGTATCGCCCTGATCTACCTTGTCTCCCGGCTTTCCGAAGACCCGCTGGCAATAGGGTTGGTCGTGTTCTGCATGCTGCTGCCGGCGGCCCTGGTGGGGCCGTTCGCGGGGGTGCTGGCCGACCGCTTTCCTCCGCGCCGCCTCATGGTGGCGGCGGACTTGTATCGCCTGGTCGTGGTCGGCCTGATGGTTCCGGCCGCCCGGGCGGAATCCGTCCCCGCCCTCCTGGCGCTGGTCTTTCTGGCAGGGGTAGGGTCGGCCTTCTTCTCGCCCGCTAGAGCGGCCCTGGTTCCGCGCCTCGTGGGACGTGACAAGGTGCCCGCCGCTGTGGGGTTGAGCCAGGCGACCGCGGCGGCCGTGACCGTGGTGGGCCCGGGATTGGGGGGCCTCCTCCTGATGTGGATGTCGGTCGAGGCGGTGCTGGCTCTTGACGCCGCCACTTTCCTCGTCTCCGCCCTTCTCCTCCTCGGGGCCCGAGTCCCTGGCCCTGAGCGGGCCGCCGCCTCCCCCGCGAAGGCACCCTACTTCGCCGCGCTCGGGGAGGGCTTCAGGGTCCTGGGCAAGCAGCCGGCCCTCTTGGCGGTCCTTGGGGTCCTGGGCATCTTCTCGATGATGTGCGGTATCCTCAACGCGAACCAGGCCGCCGTGCTGCTTCAAGAGTTCGGCCTCTCGGCGACCGAGTACGGCTCGGCTCAGGCTGCACAGGGTCTGGGCTCCGTCGGCGGGGCCCTGCTCGCGCCGGCTCTGATTGCCACGGCCGGTGCGGCCGGGGCGCTCTTTGCCGGCGCCGGTCTCACGGGGGCCGCGATGGCCGCCGTGTCTCTCGTGGCCGGCTGGCTCGCCATCGGTGTGGGCGCCCCCGTCTACGCCTGGGCGGCCCTGTTGGGTGTCGCTGTGTCTCTGGTGACTGTAACCGCGCAGACCCTCTTCATGACCCTAGCCCCACCGCAGGTCCTCGGGCGGATCGCGGCCACGATGCAGGCCGTGACGAACCTCGCCAACGTGGCCGGAATCCTGGGCGGAGGGGTCCTGGCCAGCCTTTTCGGCGCCTCCGTCGTGATGTTGTGGGCGGGCGCCGTGGCGGTGGTCCTGAGTCTGGCCGGCCTCGTCTCGCCCATCGGCCGGAGCATGAGCCGGGAGGAGCAGGAGGCCACGTCGGTGAAGGCCCGCCCGGTCCGGGCCGCGACGACGGCCGCCCTTCCCGCCGCCCCGCCGCCGCGCCACTGGGTCCTGGTTTCCGACCCCCGGACCTACCAGGCGTTGGCCTCGGTCGACGTCTTCAGGGTCCTCTCGG
>DPMO01000047.1 GCA_003541445.1 Clostridiales bacterium
GCGAGCGCCTCCGCCCCGGCCGCGCCTGACCGGTGCGGGGACGGCAGGTCTGCGGACGGATGCGCCGAACTTGCTCCCGTGACCCTGCTGCTGGTGGTGCCGTCGGCGGCGCTGGTCATGGCGCCGCCGACGACGCTTCTCCCGGCTCACGACCGTCCTCGGTTTGCCGGCGGGTCATGTTGACATCCTGTACTCGTCTCGTCCGGGGCGCTCGTTCGGGGGCTTTCGGTGAGGCCATCGTTAGGTTCGGGAGGTCGAGCGCAGAGCGTGAACGAGATGGTCGAACGGTTGAACAGGCCGCCCCGGCCCAGGAGGATACCCAACCCGGCGCGCCTCCTCGTCACGGGGTTTCTGGCCGCCATTGGTCTCGGGACCGTCCTCCTCACCCTGCCGGCGGCCACCGTCGATGGCAGGGGACTGCCGCTGGTCGACGCCCTCTTCGAGGCCACCTCGGCGACCTGTGTCACCGGGCTGGTCGTCGTCGACACCGGCTCGACCTTCACCCTCTTCGGCGAGCTGGTCATCCTCACCCTCATCCAGGTCGGCGGCCTGGGCATCATGACCGTCACGACCCTCTTCGCCTACGCGGTCGGCCGGCGCATCTCGCTCAGCGAGACCCTCACCGTCGGGGAGGCGCTCGGCCAGCCGCACCTCTCCGGTGTGTTGAACCTGGCCCGGAACGTGGCCCTCCTGACCTTCACCGCCGAGCTCGCCGGGGCGGCGGTCCTCACCGCCGCCTGGAGCCGGGACTATCCCCTCGGGGAGGCCCTTTACCTGGGGGTGTTCCATTCCGTCTCGGCCTTCTGCAACGCGGGGTTCGACCTTTTCGGGCGGAGTCTGGCCGGCTACACGACAGACGTGGTCGTGAACCTCACCTTCCTGACCCTCATCATCACCGGAGGCCTGGGCTTCTACGTGCTGTCGGAGGTTCTCTCCCGCCGACGCTTCGGGCCCGGGGTCGGCAACAGCCCGGGCGGGCGGAACGGTCGGCTGTCCCTGCACACCCGGGTCGTCCTCGTGACCAGCCTGGTCCTCATCGCCGGCGGCACTCTCGTCATCCTACTCTTCGAGCACTCGAACCCGGCCACACTCGGGCCCCTGTCTCCCGGCGGCAAGGTCCTGGCCGCCCTCTTCCAGGCCGTCACCCCGAGGACCGCCGGCTTCAACACGGTCTCCATCGCCCATCTCGCCCCCTCGACCCTCCTCATCCTGATGACCCTCATGTTCATCGGGGCCTCCCCCGGGTCGACCGGTGGCGGCATCAAGACGACCACCTTCGTGGCCATCGTCTCCACCATCCGGTCCGCCCTTCGGCGGCGTGACGACGTGGAGATCGGCGGGCGCCACCTTCCGCCGGAGGTCACGGTGAAGTCGTGGGTCATCGCCTCCATCGGCCTGGGCGTCATCCTGACGGCCACAACGCTTCTCCTGGCCACAGAGGACGCCCCCTTCCTCACCGTCCTCTTCGAGACGGTCTCGGCCTTCGGGACGGTCGGGCTCTCCATGGGCCTGACCCCGGAGCTCAGCACCGCCGGGCGTCTGCTCGTCAGCGTCCTCATGTTCGTCGGGCGCGTCGGCCCCTTCACCGTTGCGGTGGCCCTCGCCCGGAAGAGACCGACCGGCAGGGCCTGGCATCTTCCGGAGGAGCGCATAATCGTGGGGTAGAGGCGGCCCCGCGACCCCGCAGGCCCGGCCCCTCGAGGGCCGTGACAGCCGGAGCGCCTTGTGATAAGTTGCCCGGGGAGGGAGCGCGTCTTGAAGCAGTTCGCCATCATCGGGCTCGGACGCTTCGGCGAAGCCGTCGGGACGGCCCTGCAGTCCCTCGGCCACGAGGTCCTCGGGGTCGACAAGGACCCCGCCCGCACCCAGGCCCTCGCCGACGTCTTCACCCACGTCATCCAGGCCGACGCCACCCAGGAGAACGTCCTCGAGGACCTCGGCCTCTCGCGTCTGGACGCCGTGGTCGTCGCCATGGGGGCCGACATCGAGGCCAGCACCTTGGTCACGGTCAGGCTCAAGGAGCTGGGGGTGAAGAGGGTCGTCGCCCGGGCCTCCAGCAAGATTCACGGTAAGGTCCTGGCCAAGGTCGGCGCCGACCAGGTGGTCTTCCCTGAGCGGGACATGGGGCTCCGGGTCGCCACGGGGCTCGTGAACCCCAACATCCTCGAGCACTTCGAGCTCGTTCCGCACTACAGCGTCGTTGAGATGAAGGCCCCGAAGTTCGCCGTCGGTCGCACCCTCAGCCAGCTCAACCTCAGGGCCCGGTTCGGGGTCAACGTCATCCTCATGAGGCGCGGGGACAGGGTCAACGCCTCCCCGGGCGCGGACGACGTCATCGAGGAGGGCGACCTCCTCGTCGTCTCAGGCCCTGACGAAGGGCTCAGGCGGATGGGGGAGCTGTCCTCTTAGGCCCTTCCACCCTCCCAGCCGGTCCCTCCCGGCTAGTCGCCTTCGCCCTTGTCGGCGGCGGGGCTCAGCACGGTCATCGTGACTTGACGCAGCGACTCTATCTCCTCCCGGTCGAAGTGCATGACCTTGTAGCCGCCCTCGAGCCACAGCCTCATCTGGTCGTCATAGTGCGGGCTCATGGGCTGGCCCGACACGCCTATGGCCAGGATGTCGTAGCAGCGGTCGAGGTTGGAGAGGTCGGCCACGAACCGCCAGGGGGCCGCCGTCTGGACCGCGTAAGGGAAGTCACCCAGGTCGTAGCCGTTGGCCTCCGCCGTGATGCCGCTGCCGTCGGTCGGGAAAGGACCGCGGTTCACGAAGGGGCGGAGGAAGCTCACGCCGCCCATCGGGTGGTCGAAGGTGACGGTGTGGACCTTCCCCCACTCCCACGTGCCGGGCTGCCCGC